>DBXH01000044.1 GCA_002309335.1 Bacteroidales bacterium UBA1217
AGCAAAAAGGCGGAAAACGCGAATTATACACTGTGGACCAGAGAGTTAGATATTAAAAAAGGGGCGGGAAAGGAGGGGTTTTCAACAAGGAGCGGGAAAACATATGGCGGGAAGGCGGAAAAAGGACAGCTACAAGCTGAATGCCAGCGACTTGCACACCGTTACGCATAATTTATGCGTAAACCCAGAATTAACCCAGAGGAAACCCAGAGGAAGGGCAAAGGAAATTATAAGAATTTAAGGCTTCAAAAAATGGGCTTAAAATGGGGTGAGCAGTTACGCTGATATTCAGCATAGCTGAAGCGAAGACCTGATTCCTGGTCGGTGAAGACCTCACTTTCGCTAACCTTGTTGAAAACAGAGAGGTCGATGACCGGGAAAAAGACATCGGCATCGAAATCCTGCCATACCCAAGTGACATAAATACGACTTACAAAAGGCAGAAACTGACGATAAACAGCAGCGCCGCCCATAATGAAAGCCTCATCCTCGCCGCGCACCATATCGAAGACCTGCTGGATTGAGCGAGCGACTTCGGCGCCTTCGTCGACAAAAGACTCAGAATGAGTAAGAACAATATTCCTCCGTTTCGGAAGCGGGCGGCGCGGCAGAGAGTTCCAGGTGTTGCGCCCCATAATGACCGTGTGTCCCGACGTCAAAGCCTTGAAGCGTTTCAAATCGTCAGAGATATGCCAAATAAGGTCATTGTCCTTGCCGATAGCGTTGTTCTGAGCTATGGCGACGATAATTGAAAGATTGGGAATTGAGGAATTATTGAACATAATAGAAAAATGAATACTATAAAATTATTTGTTGAATACACGCATTGAGCGTTCAAAAATGCCATTTAGGTAAGCCAGCGCCAAGCCGTAATTGGAAACCGGGACACCTGCATCGATAGCCGGAGCCAGACGCGAGGCGAGCTGCTTGGGTGTTACGACGCAGCCGCCACATTGGATGACCAAAGCATAATCCGTCACCGGACGTTCGAGTGCAGAAAGTCCCGCAACTGCATCAAATTCAAGTCTTTTGCCAGAGTGTTTTTGAATCAATTTTGGAAGTTTCACCCGCCCGATATCCTCGCAGGTGACATTGTGCGTGCAAGATTCGAGCATAAGGATGCGGTCGCCATCCTTCAGCCGGTCGAGCGTCGGAGTGCCTTTAACATATTCTTCGAAAAGTCCCTTGGCGCGAGCCAGGACGACGCTGAACGATGTTAGAAACACATCGTCGGGGACAATTTTTGAGACATACGCAAACGCTTGACTGTCTGTAATCACAAGTTCGGGTGCGGTCTTGAGCGAATCGAGCGTGCGCTGCAGTTCCGTTTCCTTGCAGACGAATGCAACAGCATCATTGTCAAGGATATCGCGCAGCACCTGCACTTGCGGGAGAATCATACGTCCTTCGGGAGCGGAGGAATCGATTGGAGTAACCATCACTATGCGGTCGCCCGGAGATATAACATCGCCCAACAGCGAGCGGTGACGATAGGCCGATTCGGGCAGAGCCTCGAGCACGAGGGCAAGGAGCTGGTCGCGGCGACTATAGTCGAACACGCTCACCACGAAAGGTTTGATATCAAATTCGTGTTCAACGCCAGTAAGGAATTCAGGCGTCGGCGGCACCTTGTCTGCCTGAGCGTAAAGCAGCCGGAAGGCGACGTTATTTTTTTTGCATTCATTTATAAGCCTTCGTTCAGGTTCATCCAATTTGTTTTCCGCCAAAAGAATGATTGCCAAATCAGTTTGTTTGAGTTCCGCGAGCGATTTTTCAACACGCAACGCACCCAATCCGCCCTCATCGTCGATGCCGGCAGTATCGATCCACACAACAGGTCCCACGCCGCCGAGTTCCATAGTCTTGCGCACCGGGTCGGTCGTGGCGCCGGCAATGTCTGAGACAATAGCGATACTCTGGCCCGTCAAATAATTGATCAACGAACTTTTTCCATAGTTGCGGCGGCCGAAAATGCCTATACGGGGTTTCAATTCATTACCTTTCATAGCGGTATTATTGCAAGAAACAGAAATGCAAAATTACAATATTTTTGCGGAACAGCAAAATAAAAAACACAGCATTCAGTTTTTTAGTAAAAAAAAATATGTGCGCCATTAAAATACGCCCTTCGACAGAAAACAACATTGAGCGAATAATGAGTATGTTCGACAATTCCCGTCGGCTGATGAGAGCCAGCGGGAACCTTAATCAATGGATAAACGGATACCCCTCGCGAGAGGTAATCCTGAGCGACATACAAGATGGCCACAGTTTTGTTGCGACAGAGGGAGGAAAAATTGTCGGAACATTCGCTTTCATCATCGGGCGCGACCCGACCTACGAGCATATTGAAGATGGCAGATGGGACAATGACGCACGCCCTTACGGAACCATACATCGGATGGCTCGAGCTGAGAACGCTCACGGAATATTTGAGGCCAGCATCAACTGGTGCCGACAGCAAACAACCTCCCTTCGCATCGATACCCACGAGGACAACGAGGCAATGAAATATCTCATTAAGAGACACGGCTTTAACTACAGAGGCGTTATTTACCTCGCCGACGGCTCGCCGCGACTGGCGTATCAAATGCTAAATACGGGAGTTCTCTGCGAACCCTTGAAAAATGAAATCGAGACCTCCATCCTACCCCGCTACGACTCGTTCGACGACGCCCACAAACGCGAACATGCGGAATCCGTGATACATAACAGCCTCAAGCTCGCGCAGCATTACGATGTGGATATCAATATGGTATACACTATCGCCGCCTATCACGACCTCGGACTTTGCGAGGGGCGCGAGCGGCATCATATCGTTTCGGGCGAGATATTGCTGAGCGACAGCCGATTGCGGCAATGGTTCAGCGAGGATGATTTGATGCTGATGGCCGAAGCGATAGAAGACCACCGCGCGTCGAGCGGCAACGCACCTCGAAGCATCTACGGCAAAATTGTCGCCGAAGCCGACCGCGACATCGAACCGATGAAGATACTGCGTCGCACAGTTCAATACGGACTTAGCAACTACCCTGAATTGGACAAAGAGCAGCAATGGAGGCGCTTTTTGGAACACTTGAACGAAAAATATGCCGATGGCGGCTACTTAAAACTCTGGTTACCAGAATCAGATAACGCCGCAAAACTCGCCGAACTAAGAAGAATAATCAAGGATAAGAAGCCGCTAAGAGAGTATTTTGAAGAGTTTTTCAATCAATCGGCTTCCTAATATTTCTCGCAAAGCGACCAATGCGATAGCGTCTCCAGTAGGTAAAAAAACAGCAAAACTCTGTTTCAATCCATTAATAGGGGAAAAACGACAAGGTATTTCACTAAATCTTATATTTTTACCGATAAGGATGAAAAAAAATTTTGCCGTATCGGGAAAAATGTGTAATTTTGCACGTTTAAAATACTCCATTTTTGCGCTAATATATATTATATGATGAAAAGTATTTACAAGGTTTTCACGCAGAGTGTTAAAGATATTACTCGGTATTATATGCTGTTGGTCGAGGAGACCAAGAGCGAGCGACTGGTAGGCAGCACCAACGAGTGGGTGCTCGACAACTACTATATGATAAGCGAGCAGGAGAAGGTGATGAAGGTTGAACTGAAGGGCATCGAGAAGGGCAAGATGAGGGTGGACCACCGCCGCATTGCGTTGATCGAGCAACTGCTGACGGGTTATCTCCGCAAGTGCCACCATCAGGTGGACAAGGGGCTACTGTTCCGCTACCTGTGCCAGCTGCAGGTGAAGCAGAACGACTATATGACCTATCCCGAGGTATGCGCGCTGCTGCCGCTGATAAAGCATATCTTGATCAAGGAGTTGGCCGACCTGTGCCGTGAGATGGAGGCGAAGAAGAAATACCACTACAACGTCACCTCCAAGAGTCAGGCAGATATGGAGTATCTGAACGAGGTGGCCAAAGAGAACTTGATGATGATGAACATCTTCAACACGCTGAAGAAGATGACCAAGCTACCTATGGCCGAGCTGATTGACGCTGTTAGCTTTTCGGAGCGGATGCTGAAGAACGAGAAGGCGGGAATGTATGACCAGATGCAGGACAAGACGAAGGAGGATTACCGCGCGAAGATTGTGAGAATGTGTCACAAACGGAGAACTGATAGTGCGACACACCCCGCCCTTCAGGCACCCCTCTCAGAGAAGGAAGGGCTGACGCAGTCAAGGAGAGCGGAGAACGGGAAACGGAGGTCGGAGTATGAGTTGGTGAAAGAGTTGGTGGCCAGAGCCGACGAGAGGGGTGAGCATGTAGGTTGGCAGCTGTTTCCGCCGAAGCGTTGGAACGCGAGAGCGCATTGGTACGTGTGGATTGTTGTGCTGGCCACGCTGATACTTGCCGCCGGCTTTGCCTTTTTGATTTCGGGTTTCGAATTCCGCGTTGCAAGCTTGATAATAACCATCTTGCTGCTGATACCGATGAGTCAGATAGTCATCGATCTATTCAACCAGGTTCTCTACAAGATACACAAGCCTATGGGTACATTCAAGTTGAAATTCAAGGATGGCTTGATACCTAAGGAATATGCGACGATGGTGATAATGCCCACCATTCTGAAAAACAAGGCTAAAACAGTAGAACTACTTGAGCAACTTGAGATATACTATCTTTCGAACATCAACAGAGCCTCCGATGGTCAACGCCTTGAGAGCCGCCCTCAAAACCTCTACTACACACTTATCGGCGACGCAGCATCGTATAAAGAGGCTGATGCGCCGTGGGACGACGAGGTGGTCGAAGCCGGATTGGAGAAGGTCAAAGAGCTGAACGAGAAATACGGAGCACCGATATTCAATTTCGTTTATCGCCGCCGAGCGTGGAGCGACGGTGAACAGACATATCTGGGTCACGAGCGCAAACGCGGAGCGATACTGCACTTTAACGATCTAGTGCTTGGTCAAACATCGGAAGAGGATAAAGCCAAACGGTTCCGCTGCGAGACCATAAGCCACTGGCTTGAAGGCGCGGTGCCGCAGATACAGTTTATCATAACGCTCGACACCGATACCGAGCTGGTTCTGTACTCCGCCCAGAAGCTTATCGGAGCTATGGCCCATCCGCTGAACCGTGCGAAACTCTCCGCCGACGAGCGTAGGGTTGACCGTGGCTACGGCATTATGCAGCCAAGAGTGAACGTAGACGTAGAGGTGACCAACAAGAGCCGCTACGCACAGTTGTTTGCTGGATTAGGCGGTCTGGACGTCTATACCACAGCAAGTTTTGAGTTATACCAAGACATCTTCAACGAAGGGTCGTTCTGCGGCAAAGGCATCTACGATCTGCGCATATTTCAGAAGGTGCTGAAGGGCACCTTCCCTGAAAACCTGATTCTTAGCCACGACCTGATAGAAGGTTGCCACATACGCTGCGGACTGATAAACGACCTTGAGTTATTTGATGACAACCCGAGCAACTATATCGACGACGCCAAGCGCCATCACCGCTGGACACGCGGAGATTGGCAGATTATCGGTTGGCTGAAAAACAAGGTGCGCAACGAGCGCGGTGAGAAGGTGAAGAACCAAGTGAACACCATAGGTCGCTGGAAAATATTCGACAACCTGCGCCGTTCGATGCTTAGTCTCAGCGTGATGTTGATGATACTGGCAGGCTATACCGCCAACATAGCCACAACGACGACAATAAGTCCCGCGTGGTTTGTGCTTGTGGCGCTGATAGTTGTTGCAAGTCCAATTGTGTTCTTCATCCTTGGTCAAATAACGACAATGCCGCGATTTGGCAAACGATATCATTATTACGCAGCGTTGATGCGTGGATTCCGCGTCATCATCTACCGCTCGCTGGTACAGTTTGCCTTGCTGCCCAAAGAGGCGTGGATGTACACCGACGCCGCGATAAGAGCATGCTACCGAATGTGGTTCTCACACCGAGACCTACTGGCCTGGATAACCAGCGACGAAGCCGCCAAGAGCACTAAAGGCACGTTGGGCGACTATATAGGCAAATTCTGGTTCAACTACGTATGCGCCGCAGCACTTGCCGTATTAACATTTGAGATACTCGACAACCGCAGCTTGATTGGAACCGCCGACATAATGGCCGCCATAGCCGCAGGGTTGACCTGCATCATTTGGTGTGCAGCGCCATTCCTGATGTTCTGGCTCGGCAAGAAATTCCCGCAGGACAAGAAAAACCTCAACAAAAAGGAAACCGAAGAAGTGCGCCAGCTGGCAAAAGACACATGGAACTTCTTCGACAGCCTTATCACAGAAGAGAACAATTGGCTGATTCCCGACAACTACCAGCTAAACCGCGAGAATAAAACCGACTACAAGACATCGCCAACTAACATCGGCTATTCGCTCACCGCCATCATAAGCGCCGCCGAGTTGGAATTCATCAGCAAAGAAGATGCCGTGAACCATATGATGCATATAATAGACACAATCTGCAAGTTGGAGAAATGGAACGGTCACCTGTACAACTGGTACGATATTGCGACGCTCAACAAACTGCCCAACTACTTCATTTCGACCTGCGACAGCGGCAATTTCGTTGCCTGCCTATATGCTGCAAAAGGGTTCTTGACAGAGAACGGAGAACGGAGAGCGGAAAACGGAGAGCTGCTGGCTAAAATCGAGAGATTGATTGTAAATACCGACTTCAGCAAGCTGTATAATCCCGATTTGGATGTGTTCAGCATCGGCTACGACAGCAGCAACTATACCCTCCTGCCCTATCACTATAACAATTTTGCTTCGGAGGCACGCCTCACCAGTTTTCTCACCATTTCGCAGGGTGACGCGCCCTACAAGCATTGGTTCTGTCTTGACAAGACCCTGGTGCAATACAAAGGCTATAAAGGAGTTGCATCGTGGTATGGAACACTGTTCGAATACTTTATGCCATACATCTTCCTGCCCACCTACAAGCACACGTTGATGGATGAGACCTACAGTTTCGCCATCCGCGCCCAGCGCGCATTCATACGCAATTCGAAGTTGGAAAAGAATATGCCGTGGGGTATCAGCGAAACCGCCTACAACGAGCTTGACGACGCCCAGAACTACAAGTACCACGCTTTCGGAGTGCCCTATCTGAAGTTCCAGAACACCACGCCCGACCGCATAGTCATTTCGCCCTACAGCTCGTTGATGACCATCGGTATCGACGACCGCGCAGTATACGACAACATAAAGCGTTTCAAGGCATTGAATATGTACGATGAAGGCTATGGTTTCTTTGAGAGTTACGACGAAGAAGACAAAGTGCCAGTTCGTGCCCATTACGCCCACCATCAGGGTATGATACTGGCGTCACTAACCAACTACCTTGCCGACCACTGCCTGCAGCGCTACTTTATGCAAGAGCCCACGATGAAGTCGATGGAGACCCTGCTAAAAGAGAAAGCACAAGTGAAGCCATATATAGACCTGAAGGTGACGCAATACAAGCGCTACCAATACTCAAAGGTACAGACAGAAAGCGACGCCCGCGATTTTGACGGCATTGCCAATGTACCCGAAATCGGAGTTATCAGCAATGGCCAATACACCGTACTGCTCAACGACCGTGGCAGCGGATTCTCGCGCTACCACACCACTATGCTCAACCGCTACCGTAAAATCACTTCCGACCATTACGGCACCTACCTATATATCCGCAACCTACGCAACGACAAGTTATGGAGCGCCACATACTCGCCCCTCGATGTTATGCCAGAAAGCTATCACGTCAGCTTTGCGAGCGACAAGATTAGCTATCTTCGTGTAGACGAAGGTATTGAAACCAAGACTGAAGTCACAGTGCTCAAAGACCGCAGCGCCGAGATACGCCGATATACGTTTTCAAACAACAGCGGTGTTGACGTAGACTTAGAGATAACCAGCTATGGCGAGGTAGTACTGGCTTCGTCGGCCGAGGATGAAAACCATCGTGTTTTCAATGGTATGAAGATTGCATCAGAATACGACAGCGAGCACGAATCGCTAATTTTCAGCCGCCCCAACAACACCGGCACACGCCAATATATGATTCACAAACTGTGGCTTGACGAGCCCAGTATAGATGATTCCAAACTTAAGGTACAAAATATAAATTTTGTTGAATACGAAACCTCGCGAATCAAGTTCCTTGGTCGCGGTGGAAGTTTGAAGCACAGCGACAATCTGGAAAACCGCCGTACCCTGTCGGGCTCTGTAGGCACCACACTCGACCCGATAATGAGTATGCGTCGCCGAATTCACATTCCGTCAGGCAAATCGGCAGAAGCCTTTATCATAACCGGTTACGCAAAGTCGCGCGAGCAGCTGCTGCAAATCACCGAACAGTATCAAAACTCGGTAGACATCGACCACGCTTTTGCCACAGCATCCGTCTTCACCAATATGCGCACCAATATGTCGTTGCTGAAAGGCAGCCAGATGCGACTCTACAACAGCATATCGAAATATATGGCACAGACAGCCACGTTAGGCGACAACCGTCAAGCGATATTGGCCAAGAACACACTGTCGCAAAGCGGATTGTGGCGTTTCGGTATCAGCGGTGACTTAGCTATACTGCTGATGGAGATAGACAGTGTTGAGAAATCGGGCTATGCCAAAGAGATGCTCCGTGCCTTCGAATATTTTGCAATACACGGCCTTCGACTCGACCTAGTGTTCATCAACGATGCGCCCGAATCAGAACGAGAAGGTCTTACGCATTTCATTCGCAACATTGCCAACACCGAGCATTTGTGGACAACCCACAGCGACGCCGGCAAAGTGTTTGTGCTTAACGGCAACGAAATCAGCGAGGCCGAACGCATTCTGCTGCAAACCGTCGCCCGACTCCAGTTCGACACCAAGAGTGGAGTGCGCATAGAGCAGCAGCTTGCCGAACTCGAAGCAGCCAACCAGAAGTATCAGGACAAGGTTGAATACCCCATTCTGAAGCCTAAAAAAGAGTTCCGCGTATGGAGTGACCTTGACTACTACAACCAATACGGAGGATTTGACCGCAACGGGTGCGACTATGTTGTCACCAACACCAATACGCCAATGCCGTGGGTGAACGTCATTGCCAACCCCAAGTTCGGCACCGTAGTCAGTTCCACGATGGCAGGATTTACCTTTGCCTACAACGCCCAGCAATTCAAACTGACAGGCTGGAGCAACGATATTGTGCGCGACAATGCCAGCGAGATGCTGCTTCTGAACAAAAAGCAGTTTGTTCCCGCCACCGCCCGCCACGGCCAAGGTTATTCCGCGTTCGATGCAGAATACGAAGACCTAAGGGTTGCCGTCCGCGTCTTTGTTTCGAAAGAAAAGATGGAGAAATACTACCAGATTCGAATCAACAATATCTCCGAAACAAATCAAGAGGTGCAGCTAGATATGGTCTACAAGCTTGTACTCGGCCTTTGCGAAGAGCACACAGCGCGCTACCTCTATTCTGAATGGGACGAATCATCCAACAGCCTACTGGTACGCAACGTATACCATCCAATATATAACGATAAAGTGGTAAGACTTACCGCCACAGAGCCCCTCACCGACATCTCGCTCGACTATCCCAACCGCAAACGCATTGGTCTGACAGTCAACATACCTGCCGGTGTCGACAAAGAGATTGCATTTATAATCAGCGTATCAGACAAATCGGACAAGCCAAGCACATCAAGTTTGCCGACAATAGAGGCAATCAACAAAGAATATCAAGATGTTGTAGCCTTCTGGGATGAAAAGCTCAGTCAAATTCAAGTCGAGACCCCCGACAGGAGTTTCAACTATATGCTCAACCGCTGGTACCTCTACCAGGTCTATTCGTCGCGCCTCTTTGCCCGCGCAGGTTTCTATCAGGTGGGCGGTGCCACCGGATTCCGCGACCAGCTGCAGGATGTGATGAGTGTGCTTTATAGCGACCCAGGCTATGCCCGTAGACAGATTATCGACCACGCCGCACATCAGTTTGCCGAAGGAGACGTACTCCACTGGTGGCACGCAAGTATGCATCTCGGAGCCCGAACAACCTTCAGCGACGACTACCTCTGGCTCGTATTTGTCACCTATCAGTATGTTCACGTAACTGGCGACACATCCATCCTTTCCGAGATGATACCGTTCTGCCAAGCCGACCAGCTTGCACCGGGCGAAGCCGAACGCGGTATGAACTACGCCATACCTGAACGTGACAGCAATTCGCAATTCTCCGTCAATAACTCTCAGTTCGAATACGCCACCCTCTACGAGCACCTGCGCCGCGCCATCAACCGCTCAATGTCGCGTATCGGCGTTCACGGGCTTCCGCTCATGGGTTGCGGCGACTGGAATGACGGTATGAGCCGCGTCGGTGTTGAAAATCACGGAGAAAGCGTATGGGTGGCATTCTTCCTTGCCGACCTCTTGCCAAAAATGGAACAGCTGACTCAACTCCTACCCGATGCCGACCTCTCCTACTGCGAAGAGCTCTCCGCCTTCCGCACACGACTCGTCGACGCCATCCAGCACAACGCCTGGGACGGAGCGTGGTTCCTGCGCGCTTACTACGACAACGGCGACCCGATGGGCAGCCGCAACAACACCGAATGCCAGATCGACCTAATCAGCCAGGCGTGGAGCATCCTAACCGATGTCGCCACACCAGCTCAGAAAGAGAGCGTTATGCGCGAGACAGACAACCGCCTTGTCAATCGCGAGCACGAAATCATACAGCTGCTTACGCCCGCGTTCAAAGACTCGCAGCCCTCGCCGGGTTACATTATGAACTACCCCGTCGGCGTTCGCGAAAACGGCGGACAATACACTCACGGCGCCATGTGGTACATTATGGCTCAGTTGAAGGAAGGTCGCTACGATATGGCCTACTTCCTCTATTCCCTCATCAACCCCATCCATCGCACACAAACGCTCGCCGACGTGCTCAAATACAAAGTCGAGCCTTATTGCATCGCTGCCGATATCTACAGCAACCCGCAACATCCGGGACGCGGCGGCTGGACGTGGTACACAGGTTCCGCTTCGTGGGCCTACAAGACTGGTATAGAAAACATTCTTGGTCTACGTAAAAACGGCGACCGACTGACATTAGACCCGCGCGTACCTACCGAATGGAACAACTTCACCATCCGCTACCGCTACAGCAACTCGCTGTATGTCATCAAGTATCAACGCGGAAACAAGAATCTCGCTTCTCAACCTTCAACCTTCGATTTAGTCGACGACGGACAGACGCACGAGATAATGATTTGAATGAGGAAATGCGTTAGTGTGGGAATGTGTTAATCTATAAATATGAAAATATTGCGTGAAATATTTGGATATCTGCTGGGCGGAGTCGTTTTTGTAGGACTGCTACCCCTGCTGATGTGGATTGTTTCCTGCCGGCCGGCATTATGGCCGGTAGGGGCACTACAGTTAATCGCAAGCGCTGTCCTAATAATTGTCGGACTTGCAATGAGTGTGTGGGCGATAATTTATATGCGTCATATAGGCGACGGCAATCCGATGGACGCCTTCAACAACGAGATAGCGCCCCGCACCAAGCATTTGATGACAGATGGCCCCTACCGCATCAGCCGCAACCCGATGCTGACAGGAATCTTCCTTTACCTTATCGGCTGCGGAATATGGCTGCTGACTTGGCAAGCCTTGGTGTTCTTCGTCGTCTTTGTGCTGATAATGCTATTGCAGGTACGCAGCGAAGAGAAACGCCTACGCCGCGACTTCGGCGAGGAATATGAATCCTATTGCAAGAGGACTGGAAGGTTCTGGTAGACTAAAAAATATGAGAAAAATGAAACACTTTGAAATTGTTTTCCTTATTGCCTGTCTTTTATTGGCCGGATGCAGGCAGCAGGGGACGGAGAATGACATAGACACAACAGAGGTTAACACCATAGCGCAATTCGTGACTTATCGCCTTGAAGGCGAGCAATGTCTGGTGTATATCAATCCTTATTTGGAGGATGACGACGAGCCGCTGCAGGTGAAAAACAGTTACTCTGTCGTGTGGCCGGCCGACGGATTGATGACCGACAAGGCTATGACCGAACTTATGATCAGCTATTTCGGCGAGAGTAATGCCACCGACGCGGAATCAGCCTCGCAGCAATGGCTCAACAATTTATGGATATTCGACAATCCTGACGCCAAAGGCAAGACCGTAAACGCCATTGACGAAACAAAGGATTACAGCTTCGCATCGGTTAAGAGCGAATGCCGTCAGGACAGCAACATCGCCACTTTTATCATATATGATGAAAGTTACGGCGCAGGTGCAGTGCACGGGCTATACGCAACGTCGTATCTTCAGGTGGACATCGAGAGCGGCGAGGTGATTCACCTTACCGACCTAATAGACACAACAGCGCTTGGGGAAGTAATTGTACGCGCCGTTGAGGATTTGGCCGTGAACAAAGAGGTGTTAGAAAACATCTATGGCGACTACAAAGAGACAGGAAAGCTGCCTGTGCCACCCGACTTCTACATCGACAGCACGAGATGCAATATAACTCTCGTCTACCAGATTTACCACATCGCCCCGTTCGCCAGCGGAATACAAGAAGTTGTGTTGCCAATATTCTGGCTGTCGAAACATATTCCGCTAACACCATACGCTAAAAGGATATTCGGACCTGGATGTTCAATTGATTAGACTTACCTTAATTTGAATTATGATGTTCTTCGGTGAAATATTGTCGCTCTTTGTCGCCCTTTCGTGGACGGCGACGGCATTGTTTGCCGAAGTGGCATCGAAACGCATCGGCTCGCTGCCGCTCAACATCGCACGTATGGTGATGTCGCTGGCTCTGCTCGGTGTAACCCTTTGGCTGACTATGGGTTCGCCGTGGCCGCGTTTTGCCGACGGTGAGACTTGGAGGTGGCTGCTGCTCTCGGGCGTTGTCGGCTACGTCATCGGCGATTTCTGCCTTATGCAAGGCTACATCCTCATCGGCTCGCGTTTCGGACAACTTTTCATGACCCTCTCCGCCCCTACTGCAGCAATATTTGGACGAATGCTTATCGGCGAGCAAATGCGGCCGCTGGCGATTGTTGGTATGGTGGTGACGCTGAGCGGAATAGCGATGTCAATACTTTCAAAAGGCAGCGACAATAAAAAAGAGGGTCCGAAAGTCAAACTCAACTTGCCGCTACGTGGCATTGCCTATGCAGTTATGGCTGGAATTTGTCAAGGTTGCGGATTGGTGCTGAGCAAAGTGGGGTTGATGCATTATGAGACATCGCTCGTCGCTTGCGGTTTTTCAGCCTATAGTGTCCCTGACGGCGCTATTTTGCCGATACCACTGAGCATCAGCGTTCCATTTGCAGCCACAATGATAAGGGCATTAATGGGTTTGGCTGGTTTTATGCTGATGCAATTGATTCTGAGCAAGGAGAGCATTGGCGAACTACGCCGCGCGGCAAAAGACAAGAAAGCGATGCTTTGTGCTCTGGGTTCCACGCTATTCGGTCCGTTCATCGGTGTTAGTCTATCACTTATGGCCACACTCTATACAAGTGCCGGAATAGCACAGACAATCTTTGCATTAACGCCGGTACTTATCATAGCTCCAGCCGCACTGCTGTTTCATCAGCGAGTAACAGTGAAAGAGATTATCGGTGCCATAATCAGCGTCTGTGGCGTTTGTCTGTTCTTTATTTAATGTCAAAAAACTTATTTGTAAAAAACAACTCTGATTTGTTACAAATATAGTAGATAAGAAGAAAAATGATGAAAATGCTCGATGAAATCGCCAATATATCCCTCGGAAAATGGATATTGAAAACATTATGCTTTGCAGTATTGGTTGTAGGATTGCAACTTTCTGCATCGGCGCAATTTTATGGCAGAAGTCGCAAAATTGTCACAGTTTACTCTTCAAACGAGTTGTTTTTTGCAACCACATACCCCGCAAGACAGCTGGATATTAGCACATTAGGCAAAACAGAAATATTTAGCGCAAAAGACTCTATGCTGTTATACACCCTTCCCGAAAATCTATGCGAGGGAGAGACTTTCATCAGCAACGACGGACGAACAATCCTGCACCTGCTCAATAAGGACTATTCTCCGCAAGACGAACCTTCCCACACCCACTGCTTCTCTCTTTACGTCGACGGCGTTCCAAAACAGCAACATACACTAAAGGAACTGACAGGTTGTAATAACGACAGCGTTAACTGCAGATTGTATTTCACTCTTAAAAACTTTTTCATCCCCAACGCCACATCACGCGACACTCTAATTTCCGACAGGCCAGTCTTCGCCATCGGCGACACAGTATTTATTTATACAGCATCGCGGACATTGGTACGAGTTCACCTCTCAACAGGCAAAATCGAGACCTTGCCGTTCTCTTATCTCAGCGAGTCGCAACTACGTCAAACAGCACCGCAAAGGCGTACCGAGAAAAAAATCCATTGTCCGAGCGACTATGTTCGCAACGGAGAAGAATTGCTTGCCTCAAAGTTGCATATGGTGCCACAGGGTGATATGATTTACAGCGCCTACAAATACTATTATGTGAATATATTGCTGCGCATAGACCGAGACGGCAGCGCCACCATCATCAAGATGAACAATCGCGACAGTCTTCCTGAAAATAAAATCCGTAAGGCTATTGAGAGCACACGCTTCGATGTCAGCGATTTCCCCGAAGAAATTGATTTCTGGTACAAAGAGTTGTATGGAAAGATGCACAAGCGTAACAAACGGATTGCCAAACGCGAAGGCAAAATAGCGCAGCAAAAGGAACACGCAGAATACGAGCGTCGACTTGTGGCCGACACTATCGATGGCGTATACATTCCCCGCAACATTGAAGATTGCTTGACACAACTCGACTCAATACTGTCCCCCAAAAACCGCAATGTCATTAAATCCAGACCCAGTCGAAAAGATATGTCCGACTTTCATTTCGGGCTTGGTATGTGGCTGCGCAACAACTGGGGTTTGTGGGGCGGTTCGCGACTTGAGAGATACTTCTACGCTCGTGGTGTTTACCATCCAGACAATATGTCCGGAGTAATCCTCGAGTACTATTACGACTACCTTCACGGAGTGGACAGCACTTGGCGTGCATTCGACACCACCCTTGTCCCTCCTCCTCCACCCGACACGGCGACCATCGCAATACCCGAATACAAAATCACAGACCGCCACCTGCGTCGCATATTGAAAAGAGTAGTAAAAGGCAAAACACTCGACCCCGACGACGAGGAGACTCCAATGGAGAGTAATTCATCTTGTTTCTTGACACTTTACACAGTAAATCCAGAGGATACTTCCGATGCCGAAAAAAAAGAGTTGATTGATTTTTTGGATGAATTTCACGATGACCTTATTGTTATGCCGTTCTACAGCAAAAAGAAAGAACATCTGGCATTTAATCTAAAAAGACCTTTCATCTTTTTAAGCACAGAACCAATTGATTATACCGACCAATACATAAAACATCCATTTTATGGATATATAAAATGTAAAAGACATTTTTTCTTGTTGACACAAAAAGAAATCGACAGTCAATTCTTTAAAGCCACGGGAAAGAGCCATCGGTTTTGGAGACCAGCCAAATACAGAGATATTCCACCAGACAATATTGACCGAATATACTTTAATTCCAACGGATTATGGTATTATCTTTCTGAAGATTAAAAACAAAAATATGTACAACGTAAAGATAACAGCGATTCGCAAGGCCGATTACAAAGACCTGCAAGCGAAATACGAGAATCCGATAGAGCACGCCTGCACCATCAAAGAGGGTGACTGTTGGATAAGCATAGGCGGTGCAAAGCCAGAGACACTCTGCGACAGCGCGTGGGAGTCGATGCGCTGGTTTGTCGAAGAGCTCGCCGCTGGACGCGGCAACTTCTACGACGGCTGGATGAAGAACCCCAACAGCGCCTTCATCAGCTGCAACGATGGCTTCCGTCCAGTAAGTTTCCTTTTAGAACGAACTAATAATTAACAATATATGGCAAGCCAAACCGATTTTGTACAATACATTGTCGACCAGTGTTCCAAAGCCGGAAACATCGAAGCCAAAAAGATGTTCAGCGACTATGGATTATACTGCAACGGCAAAATATTCGCCCTCATTTGCGACAATGGTTTCTATGTAAAACCCACTGAATCAGGCCGTAAGATACTAAAAATAGTAGATATGCGTCCGCCCTACGACGGAGCGAAGCCTCATTTCTATATAGAAGATGTTGACGACCGCGAATATCTGTCGGAACTAGTGAGCGCAACCTGCAGCGAGCTACCCGATCCTAAACCAAAGAAAACTAAAAAAATGAACACTTTATACAATAAGATGCTTGCAATCCGCAACGAGTCGCAAGTAGCTGGTTTGTCGCGCTTTTTCGCCACAGGCAAAGGACAATATGGCGAAGGTGACCGCTTTCTCGGCATCAAAGTACCTGCAACAAGGGAAGTCGTAAAGGCAAACTGGCAGACGACATCATTTGACGAGCTCGAGGAGAGCATAAGCTCTGAATATCATGAAATAAGGCTGGCGGCACTGCTTACACTCGTACAGATCTTCAAACATTCCAAGAAAGACGAAAGTATGCAAAAACGTTGCATCAGCTTCTATCTCAGTCACACCAAGTTCATCAACAACTGGGACCTTGTGGATTTGAGTTGCTACGAGTTGCTAGGCGCTTATCTGATGGACAAAGAACGGCAGCTGCTCTACGACCTTGCCTCCAATGGCAGCAGCATCTGGGAGCAACGTATCGGCATTGTAAGCACAATGGCATTCATCCGCAAAGGTCAGCTTGACGACACCTATGCCATTGCTGACATAATGCTCGCTAAACCGCAACCAATCCACGACCTGCTCCAAAAAGCCACAGGATGGCTGTTGCGTGAAGCTGGCAAACGCGACGAACAGAGGCTGAAACAATGGCTTAAACAAAGATACACCACTATGCCTCGCACTATGTTGCGTTACGCTATAGAAAAGTTCCCGGAAGATGAGAGGAAAAAGTTTCTTAACAAGGGCAACCGATGAATAAAAAAGTGACCTGTGATACAAACTCATATCACAGGTCACTAGTTATAAGATTACTGAGAATTACACTTCCCAAGTATCGCCGCTGTTAAGCAGGTCGTCGACACATTTGTACTTGCCGTTGGCCATCTGCTCGTCCATCTGGTCCTCATACAACTGAGTGTAAGAGGTCTTCTTAACGTTGCGGATAACTCCGAGAGCAACGGGCAGGTTGCCGCTCATGCGGGCAAGCATCATATGGATGCCGGCATCCTCAGTGTCCTCGTGGTGAATCATAATGTCATCAATAGTAATGCCATTCTCACCGATGGTGACAGCTTCGAGTTCGCGGCCGTTGAAGCGCAGACCCTTGTTTTTCTCCTTGCCGAAGATCATTGGCTTACCGTCTTCAAGAACGATGGTACGGTCATCACGGACAGCGCGGTCGGTGATAGCGGCGTGGGTCTTGTCGTTAAAGATCATACAGTTCTGCAGAACCTCAACAACCGAGGTACCGTCGTGCTGAGCGGCGCGGGTCATCACGTCGGTGGTCAGCGCCGGAACGCAGTCGAGTGTGCGGGCATAGAAAGTGCCCTGAGCACCCATTACGAGTTCACCCGGATTGAAAGGATAGTCGATAGTGCCATAGGGCGAAGTCTTAGTCACCTGACCAAACTTTGTCGTGGGGCTATACTGACCTTTCGTGAGACCATAGATCTCGTTGTTGAAGATTGTGATGTTCAAATCCTGATTGCGGCGGATAGCGTGGATCAAGTGGTTGCCACCGATAGCCATCGAGTCGCCGTCACCCATATTAACCCATACACTCAGCGCAGGGTTAGCCAGTTTCACGCCAGTGGCAATGGCGCAGGCGCGACCATGGATACTGTGGAAACCATAGGTATCCACATAATAAGGAATACGCGACGAGCATCCGATGCCCGACACCATACAGATGTTTTCCTTCTTGGTATGGGTTTTGGGGAAGGTGTTAAGCAGTGAAGAGAGGATAGCGTGGTCACCGCATCCGGGGCACCATTTAACCATCTGGTCGCTGGTAAAATCAGCCTTCGTATATTCTATGTCCGATTTCGGAACAAAATGTCTTTCACTCATATTTTATTCAATTTTGAATTATGAATTATATAATTTGAATTAACCGAGAAGACTGCTAAAGTGTTCTTTCAACTCGCCGACCTCGAAAGGCAGACCCATAACCTTGTTGTACTGTGTCATCGGGCATTCGGGGAACTGCGTGCGCAGATAGCCAGCGAACTGGCCGTTGTTCAACTCGCAAACAACAATCTTCTTGTATTTGCGCAGGATATCGCCGGTATTCTTAGGCAGCGGGCAGATGTAGTTGAAATGAGTATAAGCAACCTTCTTGCCCTCCTTGTTCATCTCTTCGACTGCAAGGGTAAGGGCACCTGAGGTACCGCCCCAGCCAACAACGAGCAAGTCAGCGTCGGGATTGCCAGTCACCTCCTGATCGGGGATATAGTTGGCAACGCGGTTCACTTTCTCCTGACGGTTCTTGGTCATAAGAGCGTGGTTTTCCGGATCAGTGCTCAGCGGACCATCGGGGCATTTCTCCAAACCACCGACACGGTGACGCAGACCTTCCATTCCCGGCAGTGCCCATTCGCGCGCATATGTCTCGGGATCGCGGCGGAACGGACGGTAGTTCGGGTCATTCGGTTTGGCCAGACGCGGAGTGATTGTAGGCAGGTCGGCCACCTTCGGGATGCGGAACAACTGCGAGCCGTTGCCAAGATAACCGTCGGTAAGCAGGATGACGGGAGTCATATGCTCGAGTGCAAGCTTGGCAGCAGTGTATGCCCAGTAGAAGCAGTTTGCGCTGCTGCTGGCGGCAACGACGATAAGCGGAGCCTCACCGTTGCGACCATAGAGAGCCTGGTTGAGGTCTGACTGCTCAGTCTTGGTGGGCAGACCCGTCGAGGGGCCGCCACGCTGAACGTCGACAACGACGAGGGGCAACTCGACCATTACGGCCAAACCCAGGGCCTCGCTCTTCAGCGACAAACCAGGACCCGAAGTCGAAGTACAAGCCAATGCACCTGCAAACGAAGCACCGATAGCAGAGCAGATACCGGCAATTTCATCCTCAGCCTGGAACACGCGGGCGCCAAGCGATTTGTGCTTAGCCAGCTCAACCATAACATCGGTAGCCGGGGTGATGGGATAACTGCCAAGGAACAAGCGGCGACCGCTGCGCTCGCTGGCGGCCAACAGGCCCCAAGCGGTAGCAACGTTACCTGTAATATTACGATAGCGGCCCTTCGGCATATCAGCGTGAGCCACTTCAACAATCTTAGAGTGAATCAACTCAAGCTTGTCGGCATATTCATAACCCTCGGTGAGGACTGCTTTGTTCAGTTTCACCACATCGGGTTTCTTGGCAAACTTGCGCTCCAGATAAGCGAAAGTCTTTTCCAAAGTCTTGTGCGTCAAGAAGAAAATCATACCAAGTGCAAACATATTGCGGCACTTGTCGGTCGTTTTCTTGTCAACACCCTGCTCAGCACCGATCTTCGCAGTGAAAGAGGTGATTGGAGCACGCACAATAGTGTAGGCACGTTCAAGCTCGTCGGTGAAAGGATTCTCCTTATAACCTGCCTTCTCGATAGCCTCATCCGTGAATGTGTCCATATCCACGATAACGGTCGCACCCTTCTTGGCCCATTTCAGCTGCGATTTGAACGAAGCCGGGTTCATAGCGACCAAAATGTCGCATTTGTCGCCAGAGCTGTAAATGTGCGATCCAACGTGGACCTGATAACCGCTAACACCGGCAACAGTGTTGTGCGGAGCACGGATTTCAGCAGGATAGTCTGGGAATGTGGCGATATCGTTGCCCGTTAAGGCACTTGCGTCGGAGAACAGCGTTCCTGACAGCTGCATTCCGTCGCCCGAGTCACCAGCAAATCGGATAACAAGGTCATCCTTATTAACAATCTGATCTTGTGACATATTGTTTTATTTTAATTTATAAATTATTTTAAGATTAAGATTTGCAAAGATACGCAAAAAAAGTGAGTTGGAGGCACATAATTCGAAAATAAAATAATTATCATTTTTTCACATAAACGAAACTACACATTAACAACACATTGCAAGTTATCATTTTTTATCAACCAGCATATAATAATACAACTTTTTCCACGTTAATCATACAAATATCAATTCAACATACCAACATATCAACAAATGAAACCATACACACCAAACATCGCCGACACATCGAAAATAACCCTTCCCGAAGATCTGATGCAGCTCGCTGAACAGATGGCCGAAAACGTACACGATATTTGGGCAGCCACTCGCCTGGAGCAAGGATGGACCTATGGTCCCGAGCGCAACGACGCCCTCAAGCACCACCCATGCCTAATTCCATACAGCGAACTGCCCGAAGCCGAGAAAGTCTACGACCGCAACACCAGCATTGAAACCCTTAAATTCATCCTTGCAAAAGGATGGAAGATTGTGAAATAAATACTACTCGCCGGCAATCCTCATAAACGACTTGATAGGTGCAATCGCCTCCATCGCAGCGTGGTCATAAAGATCGGGGAATTCAACCAAGAAAATAAATTCCTTCACCTTAACCTTATACTCTTTTCCGTCAACGATAACCCTCTCTTGGTTAAGGGCTTTGGCTATGCCCGCGGCCGTACCGCCTGTGGCAAGGATGTCGTCAATGAAAGTCAGATAGAAAGTATCGCCTTCAGGCTTGCCGGCAGCAATGTCCGACAGACGGTAGAAGACATTATCCGGACCATACTCCTTCATTATCTGCACACTACGCAAATCACCATCGCTGAACGGCAGCTTCCCTTTCTTGCGGATAGGTATTATGTTCTGCACCGTTTTTGACTGGCTGAGCAACGGAGCGGCAAAGAGGAAACCACGGGCTTCCACTGTCACCACATTAGGACAATGCACATTGGCGTCGATGTCGGCAACAATCTGCGAAAATGCCTCCTTGTTCGACAAAAAAGGAATAATGTCAATAAAGTCAATACCCGGTTTCGGGAAATCCGGATAATGATTGATAACGTCTATATAATTCATAATATCAGTTTGTTTTATCATTGTGCCGCTTTCCATGCAGCAATGCAAAGATACAAACTTTTTTTGAAGTTCAAATAAAAATAAAACATAATTGAAATACGTTTTTATACGTATGTTCAATAAAAAATTTAAGGAATCGGATTTATTATGAATTTTTTTTGAACATTACATTTCATTCTGTTTGTCGCTTCCAAAAATTAATTTGAAATCAAATTATTTTCAAATTAATTTTAAAGCGACGCCGCAGGCGCTGAATTAACCCAGAATTACCTCAGAGGTGTGATTGCAAGAATTGCTTAACAGACACAGGAATTTAATAATCACTTTTGGCGAACGGAAAAATATTCGTAAATTTGCAGTTTGAAAAGCAGGGTACTAATAGTTATGCGAAGAGGATTTATAATATTGATACTATTATCGTTGCATTGGATCCCAATGCAGGGGCAGAGGATATTGCAAGGAGTAAAGCCGCTGTCTGACTCGGCCTTTGCAAGCATTCTTACCTGCGGTCCAGGTAACGAAATGTACGAGTCGTTCGGACACACCGCCATCCGCGTCTGCGACAGCACGCAGGGCTTTGATGTGGTCTTCAACTACGGCACCTTCGACTTTGAAGAACCTCATTTCTACCTACGCTTTGCTCGAGGAATGCTCAAATACTGCGTGGAAGCACAGCATTTCTATGATTTTAAGTTTGAATACCAATATTTTGGACGCGCTGTATGGGAACAACGCCTCATCCTGACTAAATCCGAACTTGACAAACTTTTCGACGCACTGCGCGAAAACGCAAAACCCGAAAACAAATTCTACAAATACGACTTCTTCCGCGACAACTGCGCCACGCGCGTAAGGGATATGATCGAGAACGCCCTCGAAGGCCGATCCTTTCTCAATGACAACTACCCACAAGAGGAAACCTCCTACCGCGACCTGCTATACAAATACACTGACAGCACGCTGATGTGGTGGCGACTGGGACTTGACCTGGTGCTGGGTACCAACTGCGACCGCATTATGAACAAAATGCAGTATATGTATGTTCCTGTTGAAATGATGGTGCAATACGACACCTCGCTGGCCTCCGACGGCCAAAGGCTTGCAGAACCCGCCGTACAACTACTGCCCGAGATGAGGACTCCTGTTAAAAGCGCCGTCTCTCCCACGCTCTGTTTCTGGTTGCTGTTCATCATTGTGTTGCTGCTCACATTTATAGCTCGACGCAACGGATGGCATCTCTTCTGGCTAGACGGCATACTATTCGGCTCGGCTTTCGCAGTGTCGCTACTGATGCTGTTCCTTTGGTTCTGCAGCGACCATTGGTGCGCCGAAACCAACCTCAACCTCTTGTGGGCAAATCCTCTCTACATCCTACTCATCCTGCGACTGCGACAATATAACCCCATAAACTCGCTTATATTGGTCAGCATCCTCCTGCTGACGCTGATGGGATGGGCGTTGTGGCCACAACATTTCAACGCTGCCGTGCTGCCGATAACCTTGACATTGGCCACAAGGCTGGTGGACCGACTTACAGACAAAAACAAGTATATAATTAAGAATAAAAATTGACATAATGAAATCTACTGTTAGAATTTTGCTTGCTGCAACATTGATTTTAAATCTGTTCAATTCTGCACAGGCACAAGAGAAAGACTATGTTAAAGAGCCCACCAAATACAAGGGCTGCCACACGTTGACACACTTCGACTCGACAAAAGTGTTTATGGAGGAGTCGGGATTGAGCCGCGTGGAATACCATAAGCGTTTTGCTCTGCTCGACTATACGGGATGCAAGGAGAACAACGTGGTCAAGATGGATTACGACCCGCTTTCGGCATACGTCGAAATTCGACAGGTTCTGGTACATCGCTACTATAGCGGCAACACCGACACCATTGTAGGAACGGAGAACGGAGAACGGAGAACGGGGAAAGTAGTCTACGACTATGTTGCACCGGCACGACTAATCTACTGGGGCGCTTCGCAGAAGATGGTCGAGATTGGACACCTCGATCCTCGCGACGAAGTCGAAATATGGACTTTCCGCAAAGGATATACCTACGCCCTTTTAAACGGAGAACGGAAAACGGAAAACGGAGATCAGGATGAAAGTCGCTACATCCCTCCGATGCGAGGCCACTTCTACGACATCGTGCCCTTCTGGAGCGACCAGCCGATCACAGACAAGGTCTATTCGGTCAACGTTCTGACATCAAAGAAACTGCGTTTCAGTTTCTATAACGATATGACGGGTGTAACAATGGATTCAGTGCAGGATGGAGACCGTACCATCTACACTTTCCGCCGCCACGATATTATGCCTCTCAAGCACGAACCTTCGGCATTGGCTGACAACGATATGCAATGCAAACTACTGCTCAGTACCGCTCCCAGCTGGGAGTCAAAATCAATGTGGTTCTACGGCGTGAATGAGGACTATGGCAGCTTCAAGTCCACCCCTGAAGTTACCGCCAAAGTAAAAGAGCTTTTAAAGGATGCCAAAAGTGAGCAGGACAGCATCAGTATTCTCACCCACTGGGTAGCCGACAATATACGATACTGCGGCATCTCGATGGGCGAAGGCGAAGGCTATACGCTCCACAACGCCGAGATGAATTTCACCGATCGCTGCGGCGTCTGCAAGGACAAAGCCGGTATGCTGGTGGCTATGCTGCGTGCCGCTGGTTTCAAGAGCTATGCAGCAATGACGATGGCTCACGAGCGTATCGACCGCATACCCGCCGACCAGTTCAACCACAGCGTCTGCGTTGTGCAGCACCGCAACGGGCAGTACGAACTGCTCGACCCGACGTGGGTACCTGGCGTCCGAGAACTATGGAGCAGCGCCGAGCAACAGCAGGGCTACCTGATGGGACTGCCCAACGGCGCCGACCTGATGGAAACGCCCGTATCGCCAGCCGAACGCCACTATGTCAGAATCAAAGGCGAATCGAAAATAAAGAAGAACGGTACTCTCGAGGGCACCTTCACCGTCACCGCCGAAGGACAGAGCGACGCATCAGTGCGTGGTGTTTTTAAAGCCCGCCAGAGTGAATGGCAGCGCAACCTAGAGATGGAACTGCTGCGCATTGCACCAAACGCCCTCATCAAGAAAGTAACCTATACCGACGAGGACACCTATCTGGAGCACCCCGTCAGCATCACCTACAAATACAGCATTCCTAACTACGCCATAGTAGATGACGACAACCTTGTATTCATCCCCCTGCTTGCTCGTAACCTTTACAGCCGCGCTATGGGGCACCTCTATTTCGACACCACCGCCACCGAGCGCACACAACCATTTGCCGACCGCTGCTCGCGACTAGTAGAGATAAACGAGACCATCACTCTGCCAGCCGAATACAAGACTATGAAATACAACGCTATGATTGACGGCGTTGTATCGCCTGCCGTCAACTACGGATGCGGATTCCAGTTGGATGGTAAAAAACTGATTTTCGGAGAGAGCGCGATGTACAACAAACGTGTATACGATGCCGTCGACTGGCCAGCTTTCCGACAGGCCGTAGCCAACCAGAAGAAAGTGGCCGGAACTCCAGTAATTCTTAGCAAATAACCATAACCTCAACTTTAACTTTTTGACAAAAATGAAAAAAACATTCAAAATCATAACCGCCATAGTGCTGTTCTCCGTTTTCAGTTCTTCGTTCTCCGTTTCCTACGCCCAGGATGCCGAATACAATCTTATCCGCCGCACATATACAATAAACAGCGACGGAACGATGGACATCAGCTACCGCAAGGAAATCAAACTCCTCCGCAACCGCGCCATCACCGCCTACGCCGACAAGGGCGAGACATTCATACTATACAATCCCGCTATCGACAAACTGACCATCAACGAGAGCTACACCATCCGCAAGGACGGCAGCCGCGTGCAGACACCTGCCAACGCTTTCATTGACCAGCTTCCGAGCCAGTGCGAAAACTGCGGACGTTACAACGGCATACGCGAACGCGCCGTTATCCACACCGCGTTGGAATACGACTGCATCATTGTGCTTGACTACACCATCCACCGCAAGGGCACCTACCTCGACGAGGAGATAATCCTTTCCGAAGACTGCCCTGTGAAGAAGTACGAGGTGATATTCGACTCACCGAAAAATTTTGGCTCCATATACACCATCGAAAGCTTTGACGGCAACACCCCCAAGCAATTAAAAGACGGCCACACATACCACTGCGTAGCCACCGACCTGCCTCAAAACTTCAACGACAGCTATCTGCCCGACGCCGACTACCTCTACCCTGTCGTTAAGATCACCTACGGCGATAAACAACACGACATCATTTTGGAAGACGAAAAAATTCCAGAAGCCGTTGATTTGATTGGCGAATTGCACGACAATAATCAACTAACCTATGTCACCAACATACGCGACTATGTGATCGACAACATCCACACCACAGACTTCCCTATGTCGCTGGTAGGCTATAACACATCACCGGCCAAAGAAACTTTCCTCAGTGGCTGCGGAACACCTGCCGACAAGCTCAGACTGGCAGTAGCACTGATGCGCGAGGCAGGATTCAGAACCTATCAGAATGGCAACCATATCGAAGTAACCGTCAAAGAAGACGGACGAGAAATGGATTACACTCTTTCGATGACCGAAAAGCGCCCGGCGCGCCTCGTGGGTGCTGCAGTCGACGAACAACGCACTATCGAGATAACAAAGGAAAACCTTCCCTGGCAAGGGAAAAACATCGGCGGCGGCTACGGCCAGATGACACTGCCCACCGAACGCGGCAGCATCAACATCGACCCTGCCCGCCTCACAAGCAACCGCAAAGCCCCTGTTAAAGTGCGCAACTGCAACGAGAAATACCACTACACCATACTCCTGCCCCGTACACCCAAACGCACTTTGGTCGGCAAACCCGTCAATATCAACTACAGCAAAAGCGGCATCGGTAGTATAAAAATAAGCATCAAACAACTAGACGACGGGACCATCGACGTAGTAAGGGAACTCAGCATCGATGTGCAGGACGGCATTGTCTCTCCAAAACAGTACAAAGCCTTCCGCCAGCTGATGCAGGACTGGAACCAGTACAAGACCGTTACCATCCGCTCCGAGAAGGGACAACCTGTAAACCCTAATTACAAGTTTTAATACATAATAATTCAATGCACAAAAACAAAGCGAGACCCCTGTGGGCCTCGCTTTGTTTTTATGGGACTATAATAGACATCACAATCCGAATCGATTCATTTGTCCGTTTTAACTCTCTTTTATTACTTCCAATTTGACTTCTAATTAAAAACTCTCACTTCATCCCTCTCTCTGCCTTTATCTGCTCGTAGGCTTCGTTGATTTCGCGGAACTGGGTTTCAGCGTTGCGTTTCACCTCATCCCCCATTCCTTCTACTTTGTCGGGATGGTATTTCATCGCTAGACGGCGGTAAGCTTTCTTTATTTCATCGTCTGTTGCATTGCGGTCCAAACCCAGCACCTTGTAGGGATCCTTCTTTGGCGAGAATCCCGACGAAGAACTTTGGCTGCGGCTGGGGGNNCTGGAGCCGCCACCAAATCCGCTGGTAACGTGGCGCGCCATAATCGACAGATAGTCACGGGCGTTAATACCCAAACCGTTGCTGATGGAGCGCAGAACCGTTTGCTCTGGATAAGTTATCTCTCCGTCGGCATCGCCAATGCTGAAAAGGAAATCCAACATATGGTAGCGCGTTGTATAGTCGGTGTTCTGCTTGATTTG
>DBXH01000031.1:0-48463 GCA_002309335.1 Bacteroidales bacterium UBA1217
GGATAGGCACCCTGTATGTTCGAGTTGTCGAAACACTCGATATGCACAGGTGTATGCTTAAGATGCAACTCCCTCTGAAGGCGCTCCATCAGTTGGCTGCGGCCATCGTCGGGATTGACCAGAAGACGCTGGTGCACACACTGATGCTGATGAGCACGCACGTTGCGCTCGCTCAGTTCCAGCAACTGCTTGCGGTCGCCGCGCGTGGGCACCGTCTGCTTCAGGTAATCGGCAGGAATCTCCTCAACCTTGAACGGCACAATTGCTTCGGTGGCAGTACTTTCCGTCTGTTCGTGCAGAGCCGGTATGATGGTGGCGAGAATCTCGGTGTCGCTCTCGTCGAGCTGTTTCTTCACCTCCGTGCTGAACGAGTAGATGATGCTGCCGTTCTTGATACGCATCATATTGATATAGGCATACTTGGAATCCGACAGAATCGAGAACACATCGACGTCGCGCACATTGGTGTTGACCACCGTCGACTTATACTGATACTCCTCCAGCAATCTGATTTTGCGGCGCATAATCTCAGCTTCTTCAAAACGCAGTTCATCGGCAAAGGCAAGCATCTCCTTCTTCATCGCCTCCAGTATCTCGCCAAAGTCGCCGCGCAGAATCTTGCGTATGCGGCTGAAAGTCTCGCGGTAGTCATCATAGCTTTCCGCACCAATGCAAGGCGCTTTGCAGAGACCGATCTGATGGTTCATACATGGGCGGTCGCCACCAAGAACAACTTGATGCTCAGCATCCCAACGCAGTTTCTTCTTGCATTTGCGGTAGCAGAACAACTTGCGTATGATATCCTGCAACTCTCGCATAATGCGCTGGTTGGGATAAGGACCGAAGAACTGGCCTTTGATTCGTGAGCGGTCGCGCGTGAAGAGAAGCTGCGGATAATCCTCATCGGTGATGCAGAGATAAGGATATGTCTTGTCGTCCTTCAGCATACTGTTGTAGCGCGGCTGGTATTGCTTTATCAGATTGTTTTCCAACAATAAGGCATCGACCTCCGACGCCACAACGGTGGTACGCAAGTCATAGATGTGGCGCACCAGCATCTTAATCTTCGAGCTATGGTCGTCATAGCGGTTAAAATAAGAACTGACTCGGCGCTGCAGGTTGCGCGCCTTGCCTACATAGATAACCTTACCCGACTCATCAAGGTATTGATACACACCTGGTGTCTCGGGTACGGTTTTGAGCTTCAGTTTAATACGCTCAATGTTCTTATTTATGGATTCGTCAATCAAAACTTTTCAATCTTGAGGCCAAAGCTGGTAACACCAAATAACTCATATTTGCTGGTGCGATGCTTGATGCGATAGGTGTAATCGCCTGTTTGATTGTAGATTCTGTAGCGGTCGAGGGTGTCGGTCACCGTGCAGTACTGACCGATGGTTGTTCCGCGGCGGACGCCCTTTTTGTCAATTAAACGGATACTGGGCGTAAAGTTGTGCAATTCAGTACTGTCGATATAAAAGTCGAGCAACAGAGGCAACACATCGCCCGAGAGTATGGCTGTGTCGTATTTTAACGTCGCGGTGACGACATACCCCTTGTCGATATTGTTCACCTTGACTTTAAACATCTCAGGCTCAAAACGCATCCAAGTGTCATTGGCGAACTGATGCGTCTCGTCGATCAGCACACGCTTTCCGCACGAGACAAATAGCATAGCAACTATAAAAAACAATACAACTGTTTTCTTCATAATCCATCAATTACAATTATTTTCCTAACGGCTGATGCGACACACCCCTCCCTTCGGGCACCCCTCTCCGAGAGGGGACGCTCAGTGCTGCAAGGCGTATCGTATTTTCTTTAGCCAGTAACAAGTTTCTCCATAATCTGAATGGCGTTGGTGGCGGCGCCTTTGCGCAGGTTGTCGGCCACAACCCAGAGGTTCAATGTCTTAGGCTGCGAAAGGTCGCGGCGCACACGTCCCACAAACACCTCATCGCGGTCCTCACTCATCACAGGCATAGGATACTGCAGGCGTCCCGGGTCGTCATACAGAACCACTCCCGGCGTAGTGGCAATAATGCGGCGAGCCTCGTCGATATCAAACTCATTGTAAAACTCAACATTGACGGCCTCGCTGTGACCGCCAACAACCGGCACGCGTGCAACGGTGGCAGTAACGGCGATATCAGGGTCACGCAGAATCTTGCGCGTTTCGTCAACAAGCTTCTGCTCTTCAGTAGTATATCCGTCATCCTGAAAATCACCGCCGTGTGGGAACAAGTTGCGGAATATCTGATAGTGATACGCCTGACTGTGAGGTCCCATTGCGTCGAGCTGGGTAGGCACCTCGTGACCAGCCTTCACCACTTCGGCGGCGTGCCAAGCCTCTTCCTCCTGCAGCTGGTGAACAGCCTTGATGCCGGTACCGGTAATCGACTGGTAGGTACTGATCACCAAACGTTTGATACGATACTGGCGATGCAATCCCGAGAGAGCCAGTACCATCTGGATGGTGCTGCAGTTGGGGTTGGCGATAATGCGGTCGTCGGGGGTCACCACATCGATGTTGATCTCAGGCACGACCAATGGTTTGTCGGCATCCTTGCGCCACGCCGACGAATTGTCGATAACCGTTGTGCCGGCAGCGGCAAACAGCGGAGCATACTGACGCGAAGCGGCGGCGCCAGCCGAAAAGATTGCAAAATCGGGACGCATAGCGATGGCGTCGTCCACCGACACAACTGTGAGTTCACGGTCGGCAAAAGGAATCTGTTTGCCAACCGACTTGGGCGACGCTGCTGCAATTATCTCATTGTCAGCAAAACCTCGCTCCTCCAATACTCTGAGCATCACGCCACCAACAAGACCTGTGGCACCAACAACAGCTATTTTCATCTTTTGAGGGTTGAAAGGGTTGAAAAGGTTTTAAAGGTTTTAAGTGTTGAAAGGGTTTTAAGGGTTGAAAAGGTTGGAAGGGTTATATCTATCCTTTTAAGCGCAGCGAACCTTTTAAACCTTAAATTAAACTAAACAATTGCTAATAGTTCGACGGTGAAAATCAGTGCCGAATAGGGCGGAATCGAGGCACCTGCGCCACGCTCGCCGTAACCAAGCTGATAAGGGATGTAGAATTTGTATTTGGCACCGACCTTCATCAGCTGAACACCTTCCGTCCAACCTGCAATAACCTGACGCAGACCAAATTCGGCTGGCTGATTGCGACGATAGGAGGAGTCGAACACCGTACCGTCGATGAGCGTACCCTCATAGTGGCAACGCACCGTATCGTCGGCCACCGGTCGCGGACCGTTGCCTTCTTTCAGAATCTCGTACTGCAAACCACTGCGCGTGCAGAACACACCTTCGCGCTTGGCGTTCTCGGCAAGGAACTGCTCACCGGCACCTTTGGCAGCCTTGCCCTTCTCGGCGGCCTCAGCCTGCTGAAGAGCCTCCATTTCGGTAAAGAACTTGTCGAGAATCTGGTGCGACTCCTCGTGCGACAGCTGCGGGGTCTTGCCAGTGAACAAGTCGCGGATAGCAGCTGCGAAATCATCTACGTTGAGACTCGAATCAAGTCCCATATCAAGCAGTTGGTGGCCGATGTTGTGGCCAAGTGCATAACTTAATTTATCCATATTCAATATTTTATTTCTGATTATTTCTTTTTATTACAAACTGCAAAGATAATAAAAAAATTTTAAAGAAAAATTTTAGATACGCATAAAAATGCAAGACGAGATATGAAAAAAAGGCATCACTTGTTTCAAAAACATTTTTTTTCGTATATTTGCAGTTCGTATTTTTGGCGCAAAATTTATTATATTATTAATAAACAATATATTAAATAAAAAGCGCCGCAACAAACCACTTTGAAAGACTGAAAGATGGAATACAATTTTAGCGAAATCGAACCCAAATGGCAGCGTTTCTGGCGCGAGCAGAAGACCTACCACGTGGAAAATAACTCCGAGAAACCTCATTATTATGTGCTGGATATGTTCCCCTATCCTTCGGGAGCCGGCTTGCACGTCGGCCACCCTCTGGGCTATATAGCCAGCGACATCTACGCCCGCTACAAACGCCTGTGCGGATTCAATGTCCTGCACCCAATGGGCTACGATGCCTATGGACTTCCGGCAGAACAATATGCAATCCAGACGGGCCAGCATCCTGCCGTAACAACAGAGCAGAACATCAAGCGCTACCGCGAGCAGCTGGACAAGATAGGCTTCTGTTTTGACTGGGACCGCGAAGTGCGCACCTGCGAGCCGACATATTACAAATGGACACAATGGACTTTCATACAGCTCTTTAACCACTATTACGATGAGGAACTGCAGAAAGCACGCCCAATCAGCGAACTGGTGAAAAAATTTGAAAACGGAGACGAACGCGCTCCAGAATGGAACACGATGAGCGACAAGGAGCAGCAGGATCTGCTGATGAACTATCGTCTGGCCTACCTTGCCGACATACCGGTGAACTGGTGCGCCGAGCTAGGCACAGTTCTTGCTAACGACGAGGTTGTGAACGGGCTTTCGGTTCGTGGCGGCTACCCTGTGGAGCGCAAGTTGATGCGCCAATGGAGCCTCCGCATCACTGCCTACGCCCAGCGCCTTGTCGACGGCTTGGAACAGGTTGACTGGACCGACTCGCTGAAGGAAATCCAGCGCAACTGGATTGGCCGCTCGGAAGGTGCTGCCGTATGGTTCCCCCTCGACGCTCCTACCACCTCTGTAGATTCGCCCACAAGTCTATATATGGGACAGGTGGCTCCCGAGCCGACACCAAGCTTTGAAATCTTCACCACACGTCCCGACACCATCTTTGGTGTCACCTTTATGGTGCTCTGCCCTGAACACGAGCTGATTGACCAAATCACCACACCCGAGCAGAAAGCCGAAGTAGAGGCCTACGTCACCTGGGCAAAGAACCGCTCGGAGCGTGAGCGTCAGGCCGAAGTGAAGAAGGTTAGCGGCGTGTTTACAGGCGCCTACGCCATCAATCCCTTGACCGAAGAGAAGATACCCATCTGGGTGAGCGACTACGTATTGGCCGGCTACGGCACAGGTGCCATTATGGCAGTTCCTGCCCACGACAGCCGCGACTTCGCCTTCGCCCGTCACTTCAACCTGCCTATCCGCCAAGTTGTCGCCCTCGAGAAAGACGCCGTCAGCGACCCTGCAACCTGGGAGGAGAGTATGGATGCCAAGACCGGCTACTCGGTGAACAGCGGCTTCGTCACCGGAATGAAGGTGAAGGACGCTATGAAGGCCGTCATCGACCGCATTGAAGAGCTGGGCATAGGCCACCGCACAGTCAACTTCCGTCTGCGCGACGCCATTTTCAGCCGCCAGCGCTACTGGGGCGAGCCGTTCCCCATATACTACAAAAACAATATCCCCTACCCGATTCCCGAAGAGTGCCTGCCGTTGCTGCTGCCCGACATCAGCGAATACAAGCCTACCGAAACAGGTGAACCTCCGCTGGGTCACGCAGAAGTATGGGCCTGGGATGAGGCCAACCGCAAAGTGGTGAGCAAGAGTCTCATAGACAACAAGAACGTATTCCCGCTCGAGCTTAACACTATGCCCGGCTTTGCAGGCAGCAGCGGATATTACCTGCGCTATATGGATCCGCACAACGACAAGGCCTATTTCTCGCCCGAAGCTGTGAATTACTGGCAGAACGTAGACCTGTATGTCGGCGGCGCCGAGCACGCCTCCGGTCACCTTATCTATGCCCGTTTCTGGAACAAATTCCTCTTCGACATCGGTCTTTCGGTAAAGGAAGAACCGTTCCAGAAGCTTGTAAACCAAGGTATGATTCAAGGCCGCACCAGTTTCGTATACCGCTCCAAAGAGGACAAAAATCTTTATATATCAAAGAATTTGGTCAAGGATGCCGACTCCGTAAGTCCTATCCGCGTTGACATTAACATTGTCGACAACGACATCCTCGACACCGAACGCTTCCGCCAGTGGCGTCCCGAATTCGCCGACGCCCGCTTCGAACTGGAAGACGGGAAGTACGTTTGCGGTTGGGAAGTCGAAAAGATGTCAAAGACCTATTTCAACGTCCAGAATCCCGACGACCTCGTGGCCAAATATGGCGCCGACACACTGAGGATGTACGAGATGTTCCTCGGTCCTGTAGAACAGGCAAAGCCTTGGGACACAAACGGTATTGAGGGCGTGTTCCGCTTCTTCAAGAAATTCTGGCGTCTCTACCACAACGAGAACAACCAGTTCTGCGTCGACGACAGCGAGCCAAGCAAAGCCGAGCTGAAAATACTGCACCAGACCATCAAAAAGGTAACAGAGGACATCGAGCGCTTCTCGTTCAACACCAGCGTCAGCACATTTATGATATGCGCCAACGAGCTGGCTTCGATGAAATGCAACAAACGCGCTGTACTTGAACCTCTTGCTATACTCATCGCCCCATTTGCACCGCACATTGCCGAAGAGCTATGGCATCTGCTCAGGAGCGACAACCAATCGGTTTGCGACGCTAAGTGGCCCGAGTTTGACGAGAAAAACCTTGTCGAAGACAGTTTCACCTATCCCGTCTCATTCAACGGCAAAATGCGCTTCACTTTGGATTTGCCTGCCAATTGCACTCAGGACGAAGCCATTGCCGCCGTCAAAGCCGCTCCTGAAGCCCAGAAATGGATGGGCGACAAAGAACCCAAGAAAATCATTTTCGTACCCAAACGCATTATCAACATAGTATGCTAAGCAGACATTTTTTACGCGCCAAAGCATTGCAGACAATCTATGCCGGCGTAACAGCTCACACAGTATCGGACAACGAATTGCTTGAAATGTTCGATTACAATGTGTCAAGACTCAACGACTTGGGAATGATACAACTGAGCACACTCAGCCAACTTACGTTCACCGCCGAACGTATCTGCGAAAACGAGATGCAGAAATTCAACCCTAACAACACAGAAATTGATCTGCTGCAAAGATGGTCACAGAATATTTTCGTTGAAAAGCTTTGCGAAGGATTTGAATACAAACAGATTACCAACAGAATGAATATCGACTGGAGCGACCATTTCGATGTCTTCCGCAAAATCCTTGCCAACTTCAAAGCTTCGCGCTATTTCCTCGATTATATCGCCAAACAGAAGACCTCGTTTGAAGACGACAGAAACATTGCCCTTGTTGCATTCAAATACCTGATGAACGACACCACGCTGCGAGACATCATTTTTGAACGCGACCTGCTCTGGGAAGATGATTTCGACCAAGTTGCGCAATATGTGTTTATGCTGATGAAAGAGCTCAACGAGGATAACACCAACGAGGCCACTCCGTGTCCGTTGGTTTTCGACAAACGCAACGAAAAGGATGTCAACGACTATAACTTTGCGCGCCAACTGGTTACAGACACATTCAAAAACATCGACAATATTGAGCCGATGATTCGCAAACATTTGCAGAACTGGGAACTGGAACGCGTGGCGATGATGGATATACTGCTGATCAATATGGCCGTCACCGAGTTTACCTGCTGCCCGTCAATACCCGAACGCGTAACAGTAGATGAATATATCGAACTCTCGAAGGAATTCTCGACCGAAAAGAGCAAACTGTTCATCAACGGAATACTGGACAAACTTCTAATCGAGTTGCGAGTGGCCGGCAAAGTGGTCAAAAACGAACGAGGATTGTACGATCCTGCCGTCGACGGCGACGTTCCTCCCATTGAATAATTACTTTAAAGCACCCAATATAAGATGAAGAAAATTATCCAGATAAGCCTATTTGCATTGCTTGCCATAACCGGATGCAACAACAGCAAAAACAATAATGCCGACGTGGATATCATCAAGAACCCGAACAGTGCCGAAGGTTATAACGAAAGCGAAAAGATGCCCAAAATAACTTTCGAGACCGACATGCACGATTTCGGGCAGTTGATGGCAGGAGAAAACATATCGTACAGTTTCAAATTCACCAACACCGGCGATGCCGACCTGATAATCAGCGGTTGCGACGCCTCGTGCGGCTGCACCGTTGCCGACTATCCGAAAGAGCGCATTGCCCCCGGAAAGAGCGGTTACGTTACAGTATCATTTAAATCGCAAGGTATGTCGGGACGACAAATGAAAGAGGTCATAGTGGTGTCCAACACACAGCCCGCACGCACCAGATTGAGAATAACAGCAACGGTGAGATAGAAACAAGGAATTAAAATAAAGAATTTAAAATTTAAAATCAGACAATAATGAACATTTTATTTGTTATGCTCCAAGCAACAGGAGCACCGCAGAACGGCGCAGGCGGAAGTGGCCTGCTTATGATTGTACTTCTTTTTGTAGTTATGTGGCTGCTTATGATCCGCCCGCAAAGAAAGAAACAAAAAGAAGAGCAGCAGATGCGTGAACAACTCAAAAAAGGCGACCGCGTATTGTTCTCAGGCGGCATCTACGGAAAGGTACATTCCGTCGAAGCCACCACTGTCGAGGTTGAAGTTGCCAACGGAGTGATTCTCACCGTAGAAAAGAGTTTCATTCAATCTGTAGCAAACAACAACGCTGTCGAAGAGAAGAAATAACAAGCAGCCCCACCCCGAATCAAAGCAGCGATGAACAGGCGCCAGACATCGGAACTCCGCCAACGCGTAAGACACTCGCGGGCATTTGTCTTTGCCCTGATTGCCATTGCGATTGTATGGCTCGTCTCCGCGATGTCTGAACGCAAGATATTCCGCGAACATTACCGACTGTTTCTCGACGGAATCGACACAGCTCAATATGCCGTCACCAATGTCGACAGCACCATTACTCTCGACATAACAAGCAACGGCTTTTATGCTTTCCGCAGGGGAATGAAAAAACCGCATTCCGTACACCTCAACATATCCAAGAAGATCAGAAAAAGCGACAACGATATAGTTCAACTGTCACTTGAAGTAAATGACTATTGGGATATAATACGCAATCAAATAGATATGCGTGGAGTATCGGAAATCAACGCTGTAAACAACAAACTGCATTTGAGTTATGCCCGAAGGGAGAAGAAAGCATTCTTGCCAAAAATCGATGCCGTTGAATTCCAGTTCGAAGGTATGGTAGGACTCTGTGGCGAGCCCAAAATAATACCCGACAGCGTATATCTTTATGGCAGTGCGGCATCACTTGCAAAGATTGACGCCATATCTGCCGAGCCTCAGACGCTGCAGCATATACGAATGAGCGGAAAATACCGCGTCAAACTGCAACCCGACTGGGAAAAACTCCCCGACTTGCGCATATCAACAAAGTACATCGACATCTTTGTCCCCGTCGAGACTTTTACGGAAAAAGCAATCACAGTACCTGTCGAATTTACAACCGAAGGCAACATCAAACGCATTCAATTGTTTCCGTCAAACGTCACCGTGAACTGTCTTGTGCCACGCAAAGACTACGCATCGGTACAGGAGAAGGACTTTCAGGTTGTTGCATCAATCAACGATGACTCAAGTAATTACATCAAACCTGTAATAACGCACTTTCCGGCCAACGTCCGTATCAAATCAATTACTCCATCACAAATCCAATACATCATAATAAAATGAAACACATTGGATTGACAGGCGGCATTGGCTGTGGAAAGACTACAGTGCTTAGAGAGTTCCAGAAACTTGGCGTTCCCTGTTTCATCGCCGACCAGATTGCAGGCAAATACTATGACAATGCTGATTTTCTGAAAGATATCCGGGCACTTTTCGGCGACATCATCTTCAACCCCGACGGAAGCGTCGACAAACAGAAGATTGCCCATATCGTGTTCAACGACAGGGATCTGCTTTTGAAGCTAAATACGCTTATCCATCCTCGGGTGATGAATGATTTCCGACAATGGGCCAGCCGACAAACAGTTCCATACGTAATCCTCGAATCCGCCATAATATACGAATATAATCTTGAAAGGCATCTGGATCAAGTAATTACAGTATATCTTGAGAAAGAAGAGCGGCTGAGACGCTTGGAGTTGCGCGACCGTGTTTCACGAACGGTGCTTGAAGAAAGAATGCGGAACCAGATGAGCGCGGAAGAGAAAATGGATCGCGCCGACTATGTAATCCTTAATTACGAAGGCAATCCACGCAGCAGGCAAGTCGGCACCATAAACGCAAAAATAAAAAAATCAATTCTATAACCCTCAACTCAACCCCTCGCATTATGTACAAAATTCTGAAAAAAGAACAGCTTACCGAAAACATCTACCTGATGGACATTGAAGCTTCCTGGATAGCACAATCAGGACTTCCCGGACAGTTTGTCATTGTGATACCCCACGAGCGCGGAGAGCGTGTACCGCTGACGATCTGCGACATAGACCGCGTGCGCAATTCCGTGACCATTGTCTATCAAGTGGTTGGCGACTCGACCAAAAGACTCGCCGCGATGAACGAAGGCGAGAGCATCTTCACCATCGTAGGACCTTTGGGCAGACGTGCTGAAATCATTGAGAACAAGGCACTGAGGGAGTCAAAGGGCACCCGTATACTCTTTGTTGCCGGCGGTGTAGGCACAGCTCCTGTTTATCCGCAAGCGAAATGGGCTCACGAACAGGGTATTGCCTGCGACGTCATCATTGGCGCCCGCAACCAAAGTCTGCTTTTCTTTGAGGAAAAGATGCGTAAAGAGTGTGACAATCTTTATGTTATGACCGATGATGGCAGCTATGCCGAAAAAGGTCTTGTTACCGACAAAATAAAACAGTTGATTGAGGGTGGAAAACATTACGACTGCTGCGTTGCCATCGGACCTCTGCCAATGATGAAGTTCGTGTCGCTGCTCACCAAACAATACGACCTGCCAACAGTGGTCTCCCTCAACTCTATGATGGTCGACGGAACCGGTATGTGCGGAGCCTGTCGTGTATCCGTAGGCGACAAAATCAAGTTCACCTGTGTCGACGGACCCGAATTCGACGGTCATTTGGTCAATTTTGACGAGGCAATGAAACGCCTTGCAAAACCCGACCCAGTAAAATACCGCATAGCCACAAGCGACGAAGGACATAGCTGCAATCTTGCCGCTGCCGTGGAGAGCCAATTGCAGATTGAAGACAACAAGAAGCGCCAAAAACCTGAGGAACAGAATCCATTGGCACGCATCCACAACTTCGACGAGGTTTCAAAGGGCTTCACCGAAGAACAAGCTGTAGCCGAAGCAAGCCGCTGTCTCAACTGCAAGAAGCCCCTTTGCGTAGGCCAATGCCCTGTCAGCATCCGCATACCAGACTTCATCGCTGCGGTAAAAGGACGTGATTTTGCCAAAGCCGGAAGCATCATCGCCGAGGACTCTGCCCTACCCGCTGTCTGCGGACGAGTGTGCCCTCAGGAAACACAATGCGAGGGTTCCTGCATCCTCGGCAAAAAAGGCGACCCGATAGCCATCGGAGCCCTCGAGCGCTTCGTGGCCGACTGGAACCGCGAGAACGGAGGACGGAAAACGGAAAACGTAGAACGCAAGACATCTGCGAAAAAAGTCGCAGTAATCGGTAGCGGTCCTTCGGGTCTTACCTGCGCCGGAGACCTCGCTAAAAAGGGTTACACAGTGACCATCTTTGAGGCTCTACAACACGCTGGCGGCGTGCTTGTCTACGGCATCCCCGAGTTCCGTCTGCCCAAACAGAAAGTGGTTGCTCCAGAGATTGAAAATCTAAAGAAACTTGGCGTTGAGATAGAGACTAACGTCATCGTAGGACGCTCGATCACAATCGACGACCTTTTCGAAAAACACCATTACGATGCAGTATATATTGCATCAGGCGCAGGATTGCCCAAGTTTATGAACATCCCTGGCGAGACATTGGTTGGTGTAATATCCGCAAATGAACTGCTTACGCGCACAAACCTGATGCACGGTTATGACGAGAGCTACGACACTCCAATCATTCTTGGCCGCAAAGTGGCCGTTGTTGGCGGCGGCAACGTAGCTATGGATGCCGCACGAACCGCCCGTAGACTTGGCTGCGAAGTTACCGTTATCTACCGTCGCGGCGAAGAGGATATGCCTGCCCGCAAGGAAGAGGTGCACCACGCCAAAGAGGAAGGCATCCAATTCAGTTTCCAGACCAACCCCGTGGCTGTCCTCGACGATGGCAAAGGCAATGTTGCCGGTGTTAAACTGGTGCGTATGGCTATGGGTGAGCCTGATGCCAGCGGCAGACGGCGTTTCTCGGAAATTGAAGGCAGCCAGTTTGATATGGAGCTCGACAATCTTATCATTGCCCTCGGCACAAGTCCCAACCCTCTTATTAAGAGTACCACTCCAGGTCTCGACACCGAAAGTTGGGGCGGCATTATAGCCACACCCGAAGGTCTCACATCACGCGAAAGAGTCTATGCCGGAGGCGATGCCGTCAGCGGTGCCGCTACAGTCATCCTCGCTATGGGTGCCGGCCGCCAAGCCGCCAAAGCCATCGACGAGATGCTGAAAAAAAACAATTAATAAAAAAAATATGGAACTTAACAATAATCTTATTGTTGGAAACATCCTACAGACACTCAACGATGCCTGTAAAGATTTTCTTTCTCAAATCAGAGCTATTGGTCCACAGGTTAAAGAAGAGGGTAAAGAAAACTATTTGCACCTGCTTGGAAGCCTTGAAAACTTTAGGTTTATTATATCACAGCACTTAACAGCCAACAGTTTAGAATTAACTGATATCTGCTTTTCCGACATCCTTAATGCTAATTTCTCAACCTCAATACGTAACAAAAAACACAAATCAATTGCATATTATGTTCAATATGGCATTTGCGGTGAAAAGACCAGACTTAAGGATTCTGACGAGATACGCGATATCTTTACAATAAAGAATTGCCTACCGGTAATGAATTTCGTTCCTGCGCAATTGGCCGACAACGCAATAAAATATATGCCCACTTACGGCCAACTGACCGTGGTGGCTACAATCACAGAAAAACGCAAATCTTTCAGACTCACCAATATTGGGCCAATGCTTACACAGGAAGATTTGAATAACGCTATCGAAGGACGTGGCAATCGCGGCGTATACGCACAAGAAAACGCCCTTGGAATGGGGCTAGGACTCTATGAAGCAACCCAAATTGTCAATATGCACTGGTGGCTGGAACCAAACATCAGCGTAACTGCCAACTATGACGACGGTACACAAGAAACCAACCTGAAAGACCTATTGAAAGACACTACACTGAACAGCATCCCACTATGCAATTTCAGCGTGTTTATGCAATTCCTCAAAGGCGCGGAATCACAAATCGACAAAGAAGAACTAAAGCAATGGCAAGAAACCAACTTACCCGAAATCATATTACACAATCTACTACAAATTAGACCAAAGCTTGTTGAACTGACTCGCAATATAGAACACAACATAATTATGAGAGACAACGACTTCAGTTGGAGACCGGCCTGCTACAAAATGTACGCGATGCTTGACAGCATATCCGACCTGATGAGCGTTGCAACAATTGCTGTTTTTGGCGAGCAAGACGAGATCGTAGATCGTCTTATTGGCGATATTTGTCCACTGGATCTTAACAAAATTATCAAAAACAAGATACTTAACATCCTTAAATATTTATATCCTCAAAAAGACATAGAAGTATTCCACACAGGCCGACTAAAAGTACTCAACCTTCCAGCAGGCACACACACCCTGCTCAATGGCATCATCAAAACCATCATTTCACAAAGTCCTGACAAAGCACAATTAACAGTGGAATATGCATCAAACAAATATAATGAGATGATATCCTTCTCATCCAACGAAATCAACTTCCAAAGGCTTTTCGACATCAATCTCGCTGAAAAAAACAATGACAGCCTTCTCTGGCACAAATTGGATTTATACGATCTCCTTGCCAGCGGATGTGGATTCAACTTAAATTTAACGCACAACAGTTTAACCCTCAGCACACAAGTGTCTTTATGAGCAACAGCAAAAATTTCCTCTCCAACTGGGCCAACATTGCACAGATTGTGTCCCTCTTGCTTGTAATACCATCTTTTTTTAAAAACGTACGCGACTGGATGACCAGCATTCTATCTGTGCAAGCTATGTCCGTAATAATCATCATTCTAACAACACTCTGCATCTTTTTAACTATAAGAATAATAAGCAAAAAAACGAAGGAAAACAAAAATAGCGAGATAAAAAACCTTAACATCACACAATCAGAACCATACATACTTGTTGTGGACGATGACCAAAACGTACTAGATGCCATTGGTGACAGACTAAGACCCATTTACAGAAACCTCTGCCTGTCGCTGTCGTTACCAGACATGCTTATGGCTCGGGGGTTCGACATCATTATTGCTGACATAGCAAACGCCGGATACAGAAAAGGAATGACCGATACTACCCTCAACAAGCTAAAACACGACTACCCTTACAAATACGTGTGTGCAATATCATCCGTCATTAAATTTAAGGACAAGGTCAACCTAATAGACCGCTTTTTCGAGAAAGACAAAGCAGCCAACTACATAGATCAGATTGTAACTGAAATAGGCAACTATCGCGACCAGATGTGCCATGTAGATACCCGCTGGAGCCAAGTCGAAGCCAATCTAAAAGCGCAGCACCGCACGGCAGAAGAAATCCAACAAATAAAAGAAGATTACAAACGCGACATTATCTCAAAATCCATATAACTACTACTAATCACATTTCAACACCTTAAACATCAATACTTATTAAGTTTTATTATTATCTCAGACATAATTAATGTCTCTCCGCTCGTTGTGACGGAGTTCAGATTCGCCACAATAGGCATTTAAATTGTGTACTTAAATTTAAGGAGCGCAATCCCATAGTATTTGGCAATATTGTTCAGCCTATCAATAGAAAACCACTACGTGGTATTGTGATTGCACTATTTTTTTGAAAAAAGGATACCGGATGGGTCCTTTTTTGCTTCTATTTGCATTGTGTCATAATATGTCATAATGTGTCATATCGTTTCATAATGTGTCATATCAAGTCAATTTTTGAAGATGGTGGCGTTTTTGGTGTATCTTTGCAGCGTCGTTTGAACGGAGAACGGGAAAACGGAGAGAACACACGCCCCCGTCCTTCGGACTTTAATTCTCCGCTTTGCTATCAAAACATCCACTGGATGTTTCTTCACCTTCTAACTTAGAGGGGGAAAGAACGAGAGAGGTCTTTGACATATTGAAATATAGGTTACAAAACAATCTAAAACGGATTGGGTGTTTTGGATTATCTGAACCCAGATGTGGAGATTGTTCCGCTGAGGCGTTAGAGTTTTCTGCGGAAAATGCGGTTCCAACGGATGGCTTTGGTGTCTTTGTCCTTTGAGAAGACAATCATCGAAGCGCGGCCTACAATATGGTTTTCAGGCACAAAGCCCCAATAACGGCTGTCGGCGCTGTTGTGGCGGTTGTCGCCCATCATCCAGTAATAATTCATCTTGAAAGTGTACTGGTCGGTTTGCTTTCCGTTGATAAGGATGCGATCACCGTCGACTTCCAGTTTATTGCCTTCAAACACTTCTATAACACGTTTATAGAGCGGGAGGGTTTCTGCTGTGAGCTGCACCGTAACGCCTTTGGCAGGAATAGTCACAGGACCGAAGTTGTCGACCGACCAATTGTATGAGCTGCTGTGCGGGAAAAGCGACTGGCCCGAGTAGCCCTCTTGCGCAGAAAGCGGCATCACCTCAGCGACCATCGGGTTATTCGCCAGACTATAATACATTGCGTCGGTCAACGGCAAAGTATAGATCTGTCCCATCATATCAAGCTGCTGCTGCGTGACACCGTTCTGGAGCAATTCCTGGGTCATCTGCATAAAGGCGTTGCCCACAGCGGCGTCGTTGGCTCCAATAAGTTTGTAGCGCGGTGTAAACCGAACCAAGCAACAGCTGTCACCGTGAGAATACTCCATTGGTTCGACGGTTATGAACTCACTGTATTTCTGTGCAATTCGGATTTGCGCGTCGTCAAGGAAAAGGTATTGGTAGTAACCAATCGAACTTTCACAGTCTTCGTTAGAAATACCCTGGCTGACAAAGAAATGGGCGTCTTTCTGCAATTTACCAGTAACGAGGTCGCCGCCGAAAGCACCTATCTGTGCCATAGATGCAACATAGTCTTCAAGGCTTTCACTCATACGGACAGCATAGGTGAACTCCAAGTCTTTCGGATTTTCAACAGCTTTGCCATTGATGAAAACCTTTTGGCTCTTGATCTGCAATGTCTCGCCGGGCAGACCGATGCAACGTTTGATGAAATTCTCGCGTTTATCGACAGGACGCACGACGATACGTCCAAAAACTCCAGGGTTGTTGGCTATTGCCTCGCGGCCATATTCGCGTACCAGGTCGTGATAAGAGCGGTTACTTTGGAAAGCAGAACATACTGTGTCGCCGTCAGGGAAATTGAACACGGTGGCGTCGAAACGGCTGACACCACGCAAGCCCGGATAACGATGATAGGGCAACTTGATCCATTTAAGATAGGATTCACGCTGTCCGTCGGTGAAAGGCAATACATTGTGGACCAATGGGAATGACAGTGGAGTCATCGCGGTGCGTGCGCCATACGAAGTTTTGCTGACCATCAGATAATCGCCTACAAGAAGCGACTTTTCCATCGAAGAAGAAGGTATCTTATAGAACTCCATACAGTTGCCACGTATAATGACAGCTGCGATAAGGGCAAAGACCAATGCGTCGAGCCATTCACGCATCGATGAGTATTTAACCTCCTCGTGGGTAGCAGGGTCGACATACTCATAATTGCTCAGACCCAGATAAGGCAAATATGCAAACGGGAAAAGCACGGCGAGAGTCTGTTCCCAAAAGCTGTGGCGACCAAACACCTTGGCGGTTTCGACGACCAGCATCAAGAAGGTGAAGATGTTGATGGCAGGAATAAGGAAATAAATATACCATTTCCACTTTTTGCCGCATATTTTTATCCAAAGCACTATGTTATAGATAGGCACAAGGGCTTTCCAAGGGGCTATGCCTATTTTCTTAAATATTAGGAAAAGTCCAATAAAGGGACCTATTATGTAAATGATTGCAAAAAGATTATAGAGCATTGTGATATTTTTTGAAGGGTTTAAAAGGTTCGCTTTGCTTGAAGGGTTGGAAAGGTTTTAAGGGGTTTAAAATATACAATATTCCTTAGAAACTTGGTTTTATTTAAAATATTGTGTCAACTTGATTCAAAAGTGTTTTTTTGTCATTATTCCAGTTTAGGTCGGCGGCGGCACGCTCGAACCGGCTGCGACGCTCATCCAGTGGCAGATTGTCCCAATAGGCCAAAGTGTCGCGTATGGTTTGCGCCAAAACCTGCGGATCGGGAGGCATAGAACATTGTGTTGAAGCATCGAACGGAGCCGGCTCGACAAGGGTTCCGATGTTGTAAGTCTGAACAACACGCCTTATTTCCGGAAAATCGGTTGCCAGCACAGGGACACCGGCTTGAACAAAATCGGCAATGCGATTCGGGAATGAATAATAATAGTTGAGGCCTCGATTTTCGAGCAACGAGAGTCCCAATGCCGCCGAGGATGTCAAGCAATGAAGAATTGAAGGTTCAACGCGTCCGAGGAAAGTGACATTCTCAAGTTTCGCATCAGCGGCTTCGCGTTTCAACTGTTGGAAGATATCCCCTACCCCGGCAACGACAAGATGACAGTCAGGCAGATATGGCATAGCGGCCATAATCCACTCTATACCTCGGCCAATATTCACCGCGCCTTGATAGAGAAGGATTCTCTTGTCGGCAGGCAGTTCCGCCATCAGCCGTTCGGCATCGGCATTGTGCGATGGGAATGACATTGGCACATTACGCACCACACACATTTTCAACCCATAACGCTGTTGATATATATCAGCTATCGACTGACATACAGTTGCCGCTGCGCAGTGCGGTCGTGTTAGTTTAGGGAAAATCCTGTCCTCTATGCGCGTCCAGAAACGTTTGACACGGGGTCGCCCCACCAGTTCGGGCACTTCGGGGAACATTTCGTGGGCATCGAAGAACAACGGTTTGCGGCGCAACACAGCCGCCAAATAGTTGGCTGGCAGCGTGTCAGTGTCGTTGGCATAAAATGCATCGGTTCGCGAAAAAAGCAGCCGCAGGAAGAGCCGCAGATTGTATTCGGCATAAAAGACAGCTTTTTTGCGAAACAAAAGCCGCATACGCACAGTACGATAAGGGCGCTGCAAGGCAACACTCTCCGGTAGACGGCGGCCTACGAGCGTAACATCATATCCCGCCTCACAAAGAGCGGTGCAGGAACGGTGAACACGCTGGTCGGTGACAAGGTCGTTGGTTACCGAAAGTATTATGCGTTTATGTTTCATTTATGTATTATTCTGTCTTTCAATATGCAACAGACAATATTCCGTCTGCAAACAGAATGCAAAAGTACGTTTTTTTTCGGATTTTTTTGCTGTTTCAAGAAATGTTATTAACTTTGCACTCGCAAGTCAACGGAATTGATTTTGCTTTTTTTATTGAATATAAAACAAATACGTAAAATATTAAATATATTATTCTATAATTATAGTTGATAACGAAAAACAAAGAAAATATATAATATGAAGAATTTAGTCATAGTAGAGTCGCCCGCGAAAGCAAAGACCATAGAGAAATTCTTGGGCAAGGATTACACCGTAATGTCCAGCTACGGACATATCCGCGACCTTGCAAAGAAAGAGATGAGTATCGACGTAGACAACGACTACGAACCCGAATACCAGATATCGGAAGAAAAGGCAAAGCTGGTTGTAGACCTTAAAAAAGCTGCCAAAGGCGCCGATATGGTGTGGCTAGCATCCGATGAAGACCGCGAGGGAGAAGCAATAGCCTGGCACCTGCGCGAAACCCTTGACCTGCAGCCCGACAAAACAAAACGTATCGTTTTCAACGAAATCACAAAGAACGCCATACTCTATGCCATCGAGCATCCGAGAGACATAGATATGAACCTTGTCGACGCACAGCAGGCGCGCCGCGTCCTTGACCGTCTGGTGGGTTATGAAATCAGCCCCATCCTTTGGGCTAAGATCAAACCGGCACTGAGCGCAGGACGTGTGCAGAGTGTCGCCGTAAGGCTTATCGTTGAGCGCGAGGACGAAATCCGCAACTTTAAATCGCAGAGTTTCTTCCGCATTACCGCAACATTACTCAACAATACCAACCGCAAACTTATCGCAGAACTGAACCGCCGTTTCGATACCGAGAGCGAAGCCAATGCATACCTTGAAGGGCTAAAGGGATGCGGATTCTGCGTTGAGAAAGTCGAGACCAAACCTGCACGCCGCAGTCCTGCACCTCCGTTCACAACATCGACCCTGCAGCAGGAAGCAAGCCGCAAACTCGGATATTCCGTGGCCCGCACTATGCAGATTGCACAGCAGCTCTACGAATCGGGATACATAACATATATGCGTACCGACTCGACAAACCTCAGCGAGATGGCTCTTGAAATGGCCAAGAAGCAGATTGCCGCCACCTACGGCGATAAATATGTCAAGACACGCCGCTACCACACCAAGATAAAAGGCGCCCAGGAGGCACACGAAGCCATACGTCCCACCGATATGCAGGCGACAGACATCAATGCCGATGCCGCACAACGCAAACTCTATGAACTGATATGGAAGAGAGCTATCGCTTCGCAGATGGCCGACGCCGAACTGGAGAAGACCACCATTGAAATCAACATAGACAATCATAAGGAGCTCTTCTGTTGCTCGGGCGAGCAGGTGCTGTTCGACGGATTCCTCAAGGTTTACTTCGAGTCAACCGACGACGAGGAAGAAGAGAACCCCAACCATCAGCTTCCGCAAGTCAAGAGCGGTATGCCGCTGACACTTGAAATGGCTATGGCGACACAGCACTACACCCAGCATCCACCACGCTACACCGAGGCAAGCCTAGTCAAGAAACTTGAAGACCTCGGCATCGGACGTCCGTCGACCTACGCACCGACAATCTCGACCATTCTGAAACGCGAATACGTAATCAAAGAAGACCGTGCTCCGCAGGATTTCGACATTATCACCCTAACACTGACCCCCGACAACAAAATCGCACGCAACCAAAAGACCGAACATCTCGGGGCCGAGAAGGGCAAGCTCTTCCCCACCGACATTGGAGCCATTGTCAACCAGTTCCTTATGGAGCACTTCACCGAAATTATGGACTATAATTTCACCGCCAAGGTCGAAAAGGACTTCGACGATGTCGCCAATGGCACCCAGGCTTGGCGCAATGTCATTGGCCAGTTCTACATTCCGTTCCACCGCAACGTAAAACAGACTCAGAACCACTCGAAACGCACCAGTGGAGAACGTCTGCTTGGCACCGACCCGACTACAGGCAAGAATGTATACGCCAAGATAGGACGCTATGGCACACTTATTCAGATTGGCGAGACCAATGCCGACGAAAAGCCCAAATTTGCGTCGATGAAGAAAGGCCAAAGCATCGAAAACATAACACTCGAAGAGGCCCTTGACCTCTTCACCCTGCCTCGCACGCTGGGCGAATACGAGGGCGGTGACGTTGTAGTAAGCATTGGACGCTTCGGACCATACGTGCGTCACAACAACAAGTTCTATTCGCTGTCCAAGACCGACGATCCATACACAGTGACTTTGGAGCGTGCCATAGATATCATCAATGTCAAACGCGAACAGGCCGAAGAGAAAGAGCGTCTCAAAGCATTGTTCCCGCACGACATTGGAGAGTACGAAGGCGAAAAAGTCGTGTCGAATGTCGGCAAGTTCGGTCCTTATCTGACCTACAAGGGCGAGAACTACCGTATGCCCAAGACCGGCTACGACCCGCTGACAATCACTATCGCCCAAGCCGTCTCCATTATCCGCGAGATGCAGGATAAGAAATCAAAGAAGAAGAAATAAGATAGAACGCAGATTAAGTCAATTCCTAAATAAAAAAGAGGTGGACACGTTTTGTTGTTCACCTCTTTTAAAATATTTTTCATCTAACTTTATTTTGAAACTTGTTTCCTTCCATTTTAAACAAACTTCGTATCTTTGCAAAATAAATGGAAACTATAATTCCACTAATCCTAAAATACGGAATCTCACATTTACAATCAACTCATTCAACTGCTTAAGTTTATGAAACATAACAACGACTTCGACCATATCATCATCCGCGACGCATCAGAAAACAATTTGAAACATATCAACGTCAAAATTCCCAAAGGGCAAATCACAGTGGTAACAGGCGTATCGGGATCGGGCAAGTCGTCGTTGGTCTTGGATACCATAGCTGCCAAATCGCGCCGCGAACTAAACGACACCTTTCCGTCATTCACACAACAATATCTGCCCAAATACGGGCGTCCTCACGTGGGGGACATAGAAAACCTGCCCATAGCCATCGTTATCGAACAACGCAAGCCCACCTCCAACTCTCGCTCTACGGTAGGTACCTACACCGACATCTACGCACTGTTGAGACTGCTGTTCTCACGTATCGGGCAACCCTTTGTGGGCTATTCCGACGCTTTCTCGTTCAACCACCCATCGGGCAGTTGTCCACGCTGCGGCGGATTGGGCGAAATCAGAGAGCTGGATATTCACAAATTGGTCGATTTCAACAAGTCGCTCAACGACGAGGACACCATCCAATACATAGCTTTCCATAAAGGCGGTTGGCGATGGATACGCTATGCCTACAGCGGTCTTTTCGACCTGGACAAGAAAATCAAGGACTACACTCCCGAGGAACTTGACCTTTTCCTTAATTCGCCACAAATCAAACTGAAAAATCCTCCGTCAAACTGGCCTAAAACTGCCAAATACGAAGGACTAATACCTCGAATGTACCGCAGCATTATCAACTCTGAAGAGGGTATGCTGCATGCCTCTGCCATTAACCCTATGCTGACGATGGGAACCTGTCCCGACTGCGGAGGTACGCGCCTCAACGAAAAGATTCGTTCCTGCAAAATCGGAGGCATAAATATCGCAGAAGTGACAGCAATGAGTATCAGCGACTGCCTCCTATGGATAAAGACCATCGACAACCCGTTGGCAGAAGATATCAAGCGAGCTACCAACGAGCGGCTGGCAGCATTAGAGGAAATCGGTCTTGGCTACCTTACACTCGACCGCGCCATCGGAACTCTCTCCGGCGGCGAGGCTCAACGCTGCAAGATTGCCAAATACATCAACTCTCCCCTTTCGGACGTGATGTATATCCTCGACGAGCCTAGTGTGGGTCTGCACAACCACGACATACTACTGATGCAGAAATCGGTGCAAAAACTGAAGAACCACGGTAACACCGTCATCCTTGTGGAACACCACAAGGAGATAATAAAAATAGCCGACCATATCATCGATATGGGACCTGGCGCAGGTATGAACGGCGGAGAGGTGGTCTTTGAAGGCAGCTACGAAGAGTTGCTACACAGCCAGACTCTTACTGGTACTATGCTCAGCACATCGAGCGAAATAAAGGAAACGGTGCGCAAGCCCAAGGAATTCTTTCTGTTAAAAGACGCTAATCTGCACAACCTGAAGAGCCTTTCTGTCAACCTTCCTTTAGGAGTGATGTGCGGCATCGCTGGCGTTGCAGGCTCTGGGAAAAGTTCGTTGATGGAATGTTTCCGCAACGCATATCCTGTCCCAAAAGAGATTGTCTATATCAGTCAGAAGAACATCGGTATCAGCCTGCGTTCCACTCCAGCCACCTATCTTGACGTTGCCGACGACATACGCAAACTGTTTGCAAAAACAAACAAGACCAAGGCCGATCTCTTCTCCTTCAATGGCAAGGGCGGATGTCCCGTATGCCAAGGGAAAGGAGTCATTGTCAACGATATGGCTTTTATGGATGCCATAGTGACCACCTGTGAGGCCTGCGGAGGACTACGCTATTCGCCGGAAGTCCTTTCCTACAAGGTGAAGGGACTGAACATAGCCGAGGTGATGGACCTCACCGCCAATAAAGCCTCTGAGTTGTTTGCCGGCACTGTTATTACCGATAAGCTGGAACCTTTGCGCAAGGTCGGTTTGGGATATCTCCATCTGAACCAATCACTATCGACTCTCTCGGGAGGAGAGCTGCAACGCATCAAGTTGGCCTCCAGTCTACGCGATACCGGCAAGATATTCATAATGGACGAACCTTCTGACGGCCTTCACGCGGGCGATATCAAGCGTATACTTAACCTCTTCGACACAATGGTGGAGGCTGGCAATACCATCTTCCTTATCGAGCACAACATTGAGATGCTGAAATTATGCGACTATCTCATTGAGTTGGGTCCCGGCGGTGGTGCCATGGGAGGCAGAATCATCTTCACTGGAACTCCCAAAGAAATGGCGGAGCATCCCAACTCTGTAACCGGTCCTTATTTACGGACAATCTGACGATTGTTTCTGCTAGAGGATGTTAAAAAGATTTTAAAGGTTTGAAAGGTTCGCTTCGCTTAAAAGGTTGGAAAGTCTTCTGCAAACTGTTTCAATGCCGGCTCGTTCAAACGCTGCACCGTCCACTCGTCCATAGGTATGGCTCCAATGGAACGGTATATCGCCAGCGATGGTTTATTCCAATCAAGGCATATCCATTCCATACGACCGCAGTTGCGCTCCACGGCAATATTAGCAAGATATTTAAGAAGCGCCTTACCATAGCCTTTGCCGCGCTTTTCAGGCAGAATGAAGAGATCCTCAAGATAGAGTCCTTTTCGTCCCACGAATGTTGAAAAATTGTGGAAGAAAAGGGCAAAACCAACAACAGAACTGTTTTCCTCGGCAAAGACCACCTCGGCAGAACGCTCTACAAAAAGAGAATTGTATAAGGTTGCCTCGTCAGCAACAACCTCGTCGGAGCATTTCTCATACTCGGCCAATTTCTTTATAAAGTCAAGAACAAGACCTGCCTCGTCTTCCCTTGCTGGCCGTATGTTGAATTTTGGTTCCATAGTGTCAATCATTGAATCAAAATTGTTGCGTTTAAACCATCTGCTTAATAAAGGAAATTATTGTACGGATAACGTATTGCGTGGATGCGTTTTATCTCGTCGTACATCATCTGGCGGAGGGTGTCGATGTTCTGGCGGTCGGCAGCGGAAATAAAGACTGTCTGTGTGCCTGTCGATTTGCTCATCCACGAGTTCTGCAGCATTTCTAGAGTCCAGTTGGCTTTGGTCATCGGTGTGAGGTCGTCCTCGTCCTTCTTAACGTATGTATAGGCGTCAATCTTGTTGAAAACCATAATGGTTGGCTTATCTACAGCACCTATCTCCTCGAGGGTTTTATTGACCGACTCTATCTGCTGCTCATAGTCTGGATGCGATATGTCGACAACGTGCATCAGGAGGTCGGCTTCGCATACCTCGTCGAGGGTCGACTTGAACGACTCAACCAAACCGTGCGGCAACTTGCGTATAAAGCCGACAGTGTCGGTAAGTAGGAACGGGAGGTTCTCGATAACGACCTTTCGGACAGTGGTGTCGAGTGTGGCAAAAAGCTTGTTTTCGGCAAAGACTTCCGACTTGGAAAGCAGATTCATCAGAGTGGATTTGCCAACATTGGTGTAGCCCACAAGTGCCACACGTACTAGGCTCTCGCGGTTTTTACGCTGTTGCACTTTCTGTTTGTCAATGTCCTTTAGACGCTCTTTGAGTAACGTGATTTTCTCGGTGATAAGACGTCGGTCGGTTTCAATCTGACTCTCACCGGGACCTCGCATACCGATACCACCGCGCTGACGCTCAAGGTGTGTCCACAAACGGGTCAGGCGGGGCAGCATATACTGCAGCTGTGCCAGTTCAACCTGAGTTTTGGCTATGGAGGTGCGGGCACGTTTGGCAAAAATGTCGAGTATCAGCGTTGTGCGGTCGAGGATGCGACAGTTGAAAGCCTTTTCCAAGTTGCGTAGCTGGGCGGGCGTCAACTCATCGTCAAAGACAAGAAAGTCAACATCTAAGGCATTCTTGTATTCGATAACCTCCTCCAGTTTGCCGCTGCCAATATAGGTGCGGCTGTCGGGATGGTCTAGTTTCTGGATGACATTCTTCACGGGTACTCCGCCAGCTGTTTCAAGCAAGAACGCGAGTTCGTTAAGGCACTCCTCGGTACGTTCCATCGTTGTCTTGCTGTCACACACCGACACAAGGATGGCACGTTCCGGAACGACATCGGTACTGAACGTGTTTCGCTCCTGCGGACTTTTTCGACGCTGGTTCTCACTCTCCCAAACGCCAGTTTCGCCTTTAAACTTGCCTTTATTCGTCTTCCATTGCTGTTTCATTATGCCTACTATGGTTTTCTATTGCATTATGTAGCACCGCCTCAAGCTGCTGACCTGTGGCTTCCCACGAAAAATGAGTATGGACGAACTTTTGTGCCTGCTCCGCAATCGACTGGCGCAAAGCCTCATTGTCGAGCATACGGATAATAGCGGTTGCCAGCTGACCGGCATCGCGACCAAGCAGTACCTCGCTGCCGTCGGTGGCACCAAGCGAGTCGTTTGCCAACGGTGTGGTGACACACGGAATGCCCATCGACATAGCCTCGAGCAACTTGTTCTGCAATCCCGACCCAATACGCATCGGAGCGACAAAGACTTTTGACTGTGCATAGAAAGGACGTATATCGATGACCGAGCCAGTAACTTTAACACGGTCAGAAGCAAGCTGACGCACTGAGGCTTTGGGAGTTGCACCGGCCAGCACCACACGTGCATTGGGATGGGTGCGCCACACTATGGGCATCACCTCACCAACAAGGAAGCGCGATGCATCAATATTTGGTTTATATTGCATATTGCCGCAGAAAACAACCTCGTAGCGTTTCTCCATATCCATTTGATGGAAATAATCGAAATCCACACCATTGCGTATAATAGCAATCTCTGTCTCTTTGTGCTGAGGTATAGCGTGACTGTCTGTCTCTGAGATAATTGTCAACCCATCAAAGATACCGCAGGCATTGTATTCGGCCGAACGCATCATTTTAAACTCATAGTGCAGCACAAAATAACGCAAACCCTTATAGTTCAACATACGCCGCTCGTAGTTCATCGACAGGGCATCTTGAAAGTCCATCACCTTGGGACGCTGGCTATGGGCGGCATACTTTATGGTGCGGATCATCTGCGTATATATCACATCGGGATTGACCTTAGCCTCGAAATGACGCAACTGCTTACGCGCCTTGCTGCTATCCCAATATCCTATCTGCAACGAACGGACTCCGAATAAGTTTCGTACCGCACGCAAAGCACCCTTGAACTTGGAAAGGCGAACCACACAAATATCCTTGCAGAAGCGACGCATCTCTTTGATAGACATATCCTCTACCCTATCGTGCGACAAGGCAAACAGATACACCTCGTTGTTGGTCGACAAAGTCCTGATTTGATGATATGCACGGAGTTTGTCGCCTTTTTCAAGCGGATAAGGAAATCGCGGCAGTATGATTAATATTTTCATAATGGGTTAAAAAGGTTGAAAGGGTTTTAAAGGTTGAAAAGGTTTAAAGGGTTCGCTTCGCTTGAAAGGTTCTAACAATTAATTTCAAATTTAAAACAGCGTTGTCTGTGTGCCTTCGGCAAAGCCTTCGCGGTCGTTGGGTTCTTCTGGTTCCTCAACAAGTTCCTCCTCAGGTTCTTCCTCTGGCTCGGGCAGCGGGTCAAGCCAACGGAACTCCTTCACGGCAGCGGTCGTTATTCGCTTGCCTTTGGCCTTGTATCCTTTTACGCCAATAAAATCAGACACATCAATTATTTCAGATTCTATCTTTTTGTTGGCGCTGGCATCATAAACCACCTCCAGACGCGGGAATGTGTCGACAGCGTATGTCACCATCGTATCGCCCGAACCTTCCTCAAGGAACGACAGTTTGCGGTCAAACTCGTCGACTACAAAGCGTTTAATATAGTAGCTCTTGTTCTCGGCCGACTGATACACCACCGAGATAATTGTCTTGGGATTGTATTTCCTAATCAGCAGCAAATCATCGTCATAATGGTTGGCAAGGTCAAAATTGGTGGTGCGAAAATGACCCGATGCCATCAGCGTCAATATCTTGTCTTTGCCCTTGAACTCGCCAAGAAGCACACCTGCCTCGTTGACATTCAGGCGCTTGATGCTCTCATCAAACCAAATCTTGCGGGCGCCCAAAGTGGATACTCCCTCACCTTTCATATTGATGCTGCGGACTGCATTGCGGGTCAAGATGTTACCCATAGATGCGCGACCTTTGATGGCAAGCTTGGCGAAATTGAAGTCAAAACTGGTCTTCTTCAGCTTGGGTTTCGAAACGTGATGTATCGTCACCGTCTCGGCCTCGCCATTGGGATTGGCGGTGAAATACAGTATCTTGGAACCTTTCGTGCCTTTGGTGAGCTGATACTCTTTGTCGCGTGTGATGCCGAGTACCGAGAATCGCTTCACATAGACAAATCCAAAGGCTCCATCGCGGTAAATCATATTATAAACCGTACGCTCGTCGCCCTTGCGGAACAAGCCAATAAACTCTATATCCTTGCAGTCGGGGCTGCCTATGAAGCCTTTCTCCTGCACCTTGGTGACTATCATCGAACCGTCCTTGCGGAACACAATAATGTCGTCCATCTTCGAGCAGTCAAACGCATATTCGGCACCTTCATCCCTCTTGAGTGCATAGCCGGCAAAACCTGTGGCGCGGTTCACATAGAGTTTCTCGTTTGCGACAGCGACAGTAACAGCCTGAATATCTTCAAAGTTACGTATCTCCGTCTTGCGTTCGCGCCCCTTGCCGTACTTATCAAGGATGTGGCGGAAATAGGCAATGGCATATTCCGTCAGGTGTTCGAGGTGGTTCTTGGTCTCCTCGATGTTCATCTCAATGCTTTCAATCTCCTCCTCGGCCTTCTTGATATCGAACTTCGAAATCTTGCGCACAGGTTTCTCGGTGAGCTTGAGCACATCGTCGCGGGTTATTTCACGTTTGAACTTTTTACGGTAAGGGTCGAAGGCCTTATGCATCTCGTCCACCTGATCGTCCCACGTCTTGCTGTCCTTCTTCTCCATCTTTTTGTAGATGCCCTTCTCAAAGAATATCTTTTCGAGCGACACCCAATGCCATCTGTCTTCAAGTTCTGCTAGCTGAATCTCAAGCTCCTGACGCAGAAGGTCCTTGGTGCGCATCGTGGAATGACGCAGTATATCCGACGCCGTCATAAAGACGGGCTTGTTGTCGACAATCACGCAGGTCTGCGGAGATATGCTTATCTGGCAGTTTGTAAATGCATAGAGGGCGTCGATCATCTGGTCGGGCGACACTCCTTGCGACAGATAGACCATAATCTCAACCTCGGCAGCGGTATTGTCGTCAACCTTTTTAATCTTGATATTGCCCTTCTCGTTGGCCTTTATAATGCTGTCTATCAACACATCCGTCGTAACGGTATAGGGCAGCTCGGTGATGACGATGGCTTTGCGCTTCTCGTCGTAGTGCATCTTGGCGCGGATGCGCAACTTACCACCAAGTGCGGCGTCATTGTATTTTGACACATCAATCAATCCTCCTGTCGGAAAATCGGGATATATCTCGAACGGCACATTCTGCAGTATCTTGATCGAAGCCTCAAGCAACTCGCAGAAATTGTAAGGCAGAATGAGCGATGTAAGCGTAACGGCAATACCTTTGGTGCCCTGTGCCAGCAACAGCGGGAACTTTACAGGCAGAGTTACAGGCTCCTGCTTGCGCCCGTCGTACGATGGCTTCCATTCTGTAGTTTTCTTATTGAAGACCACCTCATTGGCAAACTTCGACAGACGCGCCTCAATATAACGGCCGGCAGCCGCATCATCGCCGGTAAGGATGTTGCCCCAGTTACCTTGACAGTCGATAAGCAAATCCTTCTGACCCATATTCACCAAAGCGTCCTTTATCGACATATCGCCGTGAGGGTGATACTGCATAGTGTTACCAACAATGTTGGCAACCTTCGTAAAGCGGCCGTCGTCGGTCTCCTTCATAGCATGGAGGATGCGGCGCTGCACGGGCTTCAAACCATCATAAATATCGGGCACACTACGGTCGAGGATAACATCCGACGCATAGTCAATCCAATAGTCTTTGAACATCGAGTTCAGCGAAATCGTCTCGCCATCTATTTCGACATTGTGACCCTTGCCGTCATCGGCAGGAGGAACAGATCCACCGCTCGACAGTATCTCCTCACTATCAGGTATTTGTTCTTGATTATCTTGGGTAATATCGTTGATATCGTCGCTCATTTTTATATATATTTAATTTTGCAAAATTAAAAAATAAAAATGACATACGAACCATTCCACCCAACGACTTTTAAACCATTTTGCCAACAACTACCTTTATTATCTCTCATATTTATAGTTCCAAATGGGAGGCCATAGGCCTCTAACAATGGTATCCAGCCATTTCAATGGCTGGNNATTGAATACGTTTTTTCAAGCGTGCCTTTAGGTACGCGTTGCCAACAACCACCTTTATTATCTGTCATATTTATAGTTCCGAACGGGAGGCCATAGGCCTCTAACAATGGTAGCCAGCCATTTCAATGGCTGGAATTGAATACATTTTTTTAAGCGTGCCTTTAGGTACGCGATTACTCGACTGGAATAAACCCTTGCATTATATAATCTGGATTGTAATCTATGCCCGCTTTACAATAAATAATCTCAAGTTCCTCACGAAAAGTCACACGACGATGATGCTCCTTCTGCCTTTCAATATATCCTTTCACTTCTGGTACCAACGAACGACTGTAAGAAAAAGCCCCGTAACCACTTTGCCACGAAAATGTGCCATTGAGAAACTTTTCATTTATCCATCGCGAAGATTGACCTTTAATCTCTTTCACAAGCGAAGAAACACTTTCTACTGGATGCATCCCGACAAGCAAATGCACGTGATCTCCCGTGCCACCGATAGCGTGGACATAATGCTTACGATTGCGACAAGCACCAGCAATGTAAGCATAAAGTTCATCCTTCCATTCTTCAGCGATAAGAGATTCACGTCGTGCAACGGCAAAAACAATGTGCACATAGATTTGAGTATAGGTGTTGGCCATATCAATTATTTATTTGTCGCACCCCCCAGGGGTGCTTTATTACTATTCTCATCCATCCCAGCCAATAAATTGGCTGGCTACCATTATCGCACCCAAATAGGGTGCAAAAAAGCTTTCAATTTCATTCTCCTAACACATCGGCAATGAGGAATATGCTGCCGGTGACGAGGATAAGGTCGTCGGGGTTGGCGTTGCTGCGTGCGTCGGCAATTGCCTCCTTGACGTTGACAAAGCCTTTGCCGTCGATACCCAATTCCTTTGCGGCATTCTGCAGATCGGCCACAGCCAAAGCGCGCTGCACCGAAGGCTGACTGAAGCGCCAGACAGAGTTGAATTTTGATAGCTGGGAATTGAGATAAGTGAGAATTGAGCGATAATCCTTGTCGTTAACGCATCCATAGATGATATGGAGCCTGTTGAATTCAAGTCCCACCAAGCCCAGCATCATAGCATTTATGCCGTCAAAATTGTGAGCCGTCTCGCAAATTGTAAGCGGGTTGTGCCCGACAACCTGCCAACGCCCCATCAGATGCGTGTTGTCTACAACACGATCGAGACCGCGCTTAAATTGTGAAAGTTGAATATTGAATTTTGAATATTCATTCAGTTTGTCTACAGCTTCGCAAACTGTAGCTATGTTCCACTTCTGGTAAGGACCTATAAGCCCCGAGGTAAATTGTCCCACATCCTCCCCTTCGTGTTCCAATTCCAAAATCATCCGTTCGCCATCAAACTTCCACGTGGGGTCGACCACCCAATGACGGTCGGCAAAGGTGATAGGACTGTGCCGCTCGGCGGCAACACGCTCAAATACCGGCTTCGTCTCGGCTTGCGTCTGACCGATAACAACAGGCACGTCTGGCTTTATGATGCCAGCCTTCTCGCCGGCAATCTTCTCAAGCGTATCGCCCAAAAACTGCGTGTGGTCGAAACCTATGTTGGTGATAACGCTCAGCAGAGGAGTGATGACATTTGTCGAGTCGAGCCGGCCGCCCATACCAACTTCAACAACAGCTATGTCGACTTGCTCGTTGCGGAAATAGTCGAACGCCAATCCAACGGTCATCTCGAAGAACGACAGCTGCTGCCTTTCAAAGAATTCACGATTCTTATCTACAAACTCTACCACCTTTTCCTTGTGTATCATCTCGCCATTGATGCGAATGCGTTCGCGGAAGTCGACAAGATGCGGCGATGTGTACAATCCCACTTTATAACCAGCCTCTTGCAGTATTGAGGCGAGAAAATGCGACACAGAGCCTTTGCCGTTGGTACCGGCCACGTGAATGGAGCGGAAGCCGTTTTCCGGATGTTCCAGATACTCCATCATCGCCTCCGTGTTGCCGAGGTCGGCTTTATATGCAGCGGCACCTATGCGGTGATATGCCGGCAACGCGTTGAAAAGATAATCGAGAGTTTCTTCGTACGACATTATTCATTTTATTGGTTAGGAATCGTATAAGTCAAGCCGAGCATCAGGTTGAAACGCTGTGCAGGATAGTTTGCCCAGAGGAAATAGCGTTTGGCCGTGATATTGTCGATTTTGGCAAAGAACGACACCGCGCGGCTGTGGATATACTCAGCTTCCAGCGACACACCGAATCTTGACGGAAGGGTCTTGGTGACAGTTGTTGGCGTTGGAAATGTATTGTATTCTGCGTCCATACTGGAAATGAACAGCGTCTGGAGCGAGAACAGCCACTTGTCCTTGTAATTGACATTGGCGTCGAGATGAGCCGTGAAATCAGGCGCATAGAGCAGCACCACATTGTCGGGGACATTATAGTTAGGAGAGTATTCGGCTCCAAGTGTGAGCGATATCATCTCGTCGTTGACAAAGGTGAAATCGGCAGCGATATTCAATCCATCAACATCCACATAATAAGGAGTGAAGACATTTTTAAGTGTGTAGTTGCGATGGAGCTTAAAGAACATTGCGTTCTGGTAGAAATGGTTGTCGACATTAACGTTGAGTATCAGTTTCTTTGAGAAATTGATGCGCAAGTGGGCATAGAGGTTGTTGTCGATGGTGGCTTGCGACAAGGCGGCTGGCTCTACATAAGGATTGAACATACGTATGCTGTTCCAATCGTTGGCGTTGTAACCGCCCCTGAAACCAAGCGTGAGACTTATCGAATTGTTCGAGAACGACTTGGCAACAGCGAGGTCGGGAAACAGATTGTGTGTTGTATTGCCGGGAGCATCGAAGGCATTGAAACCGAAAGCAAGTCCTGCGTGGAACTTGAAGCCGTTGAAGAGGAAGTCGGCATAAGGGTTGATAGTAACAAGGTTACGTCCTGCATTCATCGAATCGGGCAACGGAGCCAAAGGGTCGTATAACAAAGGAAGCCCGTCGAGCGTTGCAGGTGCGTCGAAACGCTGCTTAAACCCTTGCCAGTTAAAGCGCAGATAGGTGATTGCCTTGTATTTGGAGAAAACCGGGAAACCGTAATGCACGTTAGCGTCAAAGTCCATCGACAGCTGCGAGAAGTCGTAGCGTCCCCACAAATCGGACATAGCAACATTGGCGCTGTATCCCAGCTTGCCCTCGTCGGTGTTGAGGCTTTTGGCACCTAGGTTGAGAGCTAGGTTGTTATAGGCGAAAGCGTAGTCGGAGAACGATATGGAATCGCGCGTATAATTAAGATTGCTCTTCAATATCGAATCCGAGAAACCATAATATCTGCCATATTCGCGATCGAAAGCAATATTGGCCGAGAAGAGGTGGTTCTTATTCAATATATATTTGCCAAAGATGTCAAGGTTGTTGAATGTATGGCGGTCGCGGCCGTAGTGGTCGGGCGACGGGGTAGTCTCGTCCTCTTTGCCGAAAGTGGTGATGTCGGTGTTGTGATAGAACCGGGCACCATAGGAATAGTTGTCGTTGCGCGTAGAGGTATAATAAAGGTCAACAAGGGGATTGAAGTCGTTGATGGCAGCAAAATCGTGACCCAATCCGAAACGCAGGTAGTTGTTGTACAGGCGCGTTGGAGAGCCGATAACCTTGGCGGCCTTAAGTCCCGTAGCCGATGTCAGCGAGCTGATGCGTCGCGGCGTGATACTATAGGTGAACTTGGGTTGCAGCCCTTCAGCCACATTCTCGTTGACCGCCGGAGCCACATTGACTTTCTCCGTAACACCGTCAAGCACCGGATTGTAGTCGCCAACGACGACAACCGACTGATTGTATACGGGATTAACCGAATCGTTCTGTGCTCTGGCTGTTGAGAGTTGAATGTTGAAAACTGAGATTATCGCTGCTGCGAATATTATTTTGATCGACTTTTTCATATATGGGGTTTATAGGGTTGGAAAGGTTCGATATTTTTTATTCGTTGTCAATTTCAAGTTCTATAACCGGGCCGTCGGTCGAATCGGGTTGAGTGTCGGACTCGATCTTTGGTGCATTGAGCGCTGCCAGATGCTGCGTGGCTTCCATCACCACCTCTTCATCGGCATCGTTGGCAATCTCGTAGTTGTCGATGATGCTCTGCAGCGTCTGCTTTGCCTGTACGTCGTTGCCGCGACGGTGGAAGACATCTGCCCAGAGAATAAAACTCTTAGCCAGCCAGTAGTCGCTGCCGGGATTGTTGACCACATCCTCTATGATGCGCTCGGCGCCGTCGAGGTCGTTGGCATCATAGCGTATAGCTGCGCGGCGGTAGGTGGCCTCGCCCATATAGTCGCCGTTGGCCGAATTGACAAGTGAGGCATAGGCGTTGAAGGCATCGCCGTAAGCGCCGGCGTAATAGTAGCAGCGTGCCATCAGGATGGCGGCCTCGTCTTTCTGCTCGGTGGTAGCCTTGGGCTCCTTGAGCAACTCGTTGGCCGATGCTGCAACATTGGCGGTATCCTTAAGCGCATACCAGCATTTCACTATACCCATCCTTGCCTGCAGACGCGAGGCGTCGGTGGTCGACACAACCACGAGGGGCACATAATACTCGAGCGCACGGCTGTAGTTCTTCTGCGCAAAATGGGTCGTCGCCGCCTGATAGAGGCTGTTTTCTGTGTAGGGGTTGTTGCCGCGCTCGGCCACCCATTCGTAGTGGCTCAACGCCTTGGCTTGCTGATTGGTACGCGTCAGGGCATCGGCCAGATAATAATGTGCCTTGAGGATAAAGAATCCGTGCGGGAACTTCTGGATGTAGTTCGAGAAACCAGCTATGGCGTTATCGTAGTTGCCAGCAAAATAGCGGTTCTCGGCAGCCAGATAGAGCGTCGAGTCCTGCTCTACAGCCGACACCGTATATTTGGTGGTGCGGCTCACATAGGCGAAATACTCCTCTACCCTATCCTGCTCAACATAGATGTTCTTGATCGACATCAATGCGTCGCGCGCCTCGTCGGTGCCCGGATATTGTGTCAACAAACGGTCAAAAGTCTCCAATGCCTTGTCGTTCTGCTCGGTATTGTAGTAAATCAAGCCTACGTTGAGCAGCGCCTGCGGCACGAAACTGCTCTGCGAGTATTTCTTAATGAAGTTGTTATAGTATAGCAACGCCATCTCGTTGTTGTCACATATCAGGTAGGTGTTGGCAATCTCGAACATCGCCTTGGGCGACAGCGGCGAATTGTTAAATTTCTCGAAAATATAGTTCAAACTGTTCAGTTTCTCTACATTCTTGCCTTGAGCGCCGTAGCAGAGGGCCTTCTGGTAGGTGGCATAGTCGGCGTCCTGGCCCTGTGCCTTGATAACACGGTCGTAGTAGCCGATGGCGCCGTCGAAGTTTTTCTTCACATACTGACAGTCGCCCATACGGTTGTAGGCGTCGAGAATCTGCTTCTGCTCGGTCTCTTTCGTCGACAGCTTGAGAAACTCGCCAAACTTGTCATCGGCGTCGTTATAGCGTTTGCGGCGCATATACACATATCCTGCCGTATACAATGCCTGCGGATAATAGACCGAACTCTTGCGCGAGGTGGCGGTAAAGAAGCGGTCGAGCAGCTTCTGGCTGCGGCCATAGTTGGCAAGGCGGTATTGCGCCTCGGCCGACAGATAGAGGGCGTCGGTCGTAATCACCGGAGTCGCGTTGACCGATACAGCGCTGTCGAAACAGACAGCAGCCTGCTGCAGGTTGCGCTCGTTGAAGAGGTCGATGCCGCGATTGACAAGGATGCGCTGATATGCCTGACGCATCGTAGCGTCTTTCAGCAACTCTTTCTTGTTCTTCTCTATAAGCGAAAGGGCGTCTTTGTAATTCTTTGTGGTACAATACAATGATGTCAATATCTGCTGTACTTCGGCTTTACGTTTGGTGCGCGGATAGTGTTGCAGATAGTTCTCGAACGAGCGTATCGACTCATTGTAAGCGTTGGGATTAAGCTCGCAGCTCAACTTGGCATAGTTAAATGCAGCTTCCTCTTGTATGTCAGCATTGTAGCGCATTTCGGAAGCGCTCTTGAAAGCGGTACGGGCCTCGTTCTTGCGGTTCAGCTTGATATAAGTATCGCCCAGCGTAAACAGAGCGTTCTGTGCTGTCGAGTCGTCCACTCCGACAAATGTCGACAGATACACCGCTGCCGAATCATACTGGCCTAGCATATAATAGCAGTAGCCCTTCGGATAGCTGCCTGCCTGCTTCTTGCCGGCATTCTTCTTGGCGGCGTCGGCGTCGGCGGCAGTATAATATTCAAGCGCGCGCTTATACTCGCCGCGGTTGAAATAGACATCGCCTACAATACGTTCCACCTCATCGCGAAGCACCAGGTTCGGGTCCTCAAGCAACGACGGCGCCATTCTGATGACCTCATCCTCCTGACCCAAATGATACTTGATATAGAAACGGTATACGGGCACCAACTTCTTGAATGCCTTGTCTTTTTCTATCTTGCGGAACTCCTTGTCGGCCGACTCATACTGCTTGGCCGAGAAGAGGATATCAGCATAATAGTAGGTGGCTGCATTGCGGTAGTACGACTTGCCGTCGGCAACACGCTTAAAGTACTTCTTGGCGTTCTCCTTGTCACCCTGCTGGAAATAGCAGAAGCCTGTCTTATAGTCATATTCGCTGCGATGGTTGAACTCCACCTCCGACGGTTCGACCTTCAGATACTCGTGCAGCGCGGCGGTGTAGTTGCCCTTGTCGAAATAAACGTTGCCCATCGACATAAGAGCCATATTGAGCCTGCCGCTTTCGGGATAGAGCCTCATAAACTCGCTGAGGCGGTAGAGGGCATCGTCGTTCCTGAGCTGCTCCGAGCAAACCGCCGAATAATAGACGGCATCCTCAATCTCTGCGGAAACGGCGTCGCCGCGTTCAATATATCGGTCAAAAAGATGCTGAGCCACAGCGAATTTCTCTTTTCTGAAAAGGTCTGTAGCCTCGCTATAAAGTTGGGCGGTCGACTTCGATTGCGACACACCCTGTGCCATCATTGCCGTGAAAGAGGCCAACGCGACACACAACAAGAAGATGCGCTTCATTTCTCTTTGCTTTACTTATTTCTGTATTTTTGCAAGTATTAACGCAACATTGCGTTAAATATTATAGAATATCTAAAATATTTTATCACCCGCACGAGCGGAGAGAGCGACAGCCCTTTTGTGGTCAAAGTGCAAGCACTCCGCAACCGATATATTCGTCCGGCGATGCGTTGCCTAAGCCGTCGCACACAAATCCCCACAGATGCAGTTGGCTTCCTGCCCACTCGGACGGGAATTTCATCTCCACACTCTCGCTACTGCGGCTAAACGGAGCGGAGAGCATAAACATATCGTGCTCAGGGCTGTATCCGGCCAGATAGACGCTGTCGCCCGGCTTTACGGCACGATGCTCAGGGTTCTTGTCAAAGCCAATCCTTACGGTGGTTTCGTCAATCAGTTGCACAGCCTTGAACGCAACCGGTGCCACAGGGCCCTCGCTCAGCACAAGGTCAATGTAATCAACTACGAACTCGCCCTCTTCCATCGAAAAGCAACCCTTGTTGATGCGAATAAAATAGTTGCACTCCGTAATGTGGTTGTCGAGGCTTGCCTGGTGAAGACCCAGCCGCAGGACATACTTAGCCTTGCCTGCAAATGCAACCATATTGCGGAACAGGCTGCGCTGAGCCACCTGCTGCTCCGTGCAGGCGTCGCGATACTGTTTCGGCTTCGACCTCACATACCACTTCCCGCGCCACATATAGCCAATCATATTCCCGGTTTGTCCACTGAAACCGCCCACTAAATTGTTGTTAATCTTTCCCATTTCAGTTATTTTTTTATTGGTTATTACTAATTTTTTTTTTACTTTACTTCTTGCTTAAATTTTTATCATAACGTTACAAAAGATTTATTATTGTTTACTAAAGTAAAATTTTATAAAACTTTGGTAAAACTTTGTGTAAACTTTGGTAAGGCTTTGACCCAAGAGAAACAGGGAGTTACGATAACGGAAAAAAAGAGAAAAAACGACGGATTCCAACCGAAGAGATTAACGGATACCTTTCTAGTATGAACACACTAATTACCAACTAATTATCCCGTAAATAACACTTTATATCCAAACAAACTTTTACACATTCCACTTTTTTTAGTATTTTTGCAAAATCAAAAAACATCATTATGCTAGAGAACAACACTTTCAATGAAACCATAGCCGACTTTAATCAGTTTTTAGTAATATCGGGAGGTATAAACAAACACTCAAGGACAAACTATCTTTCATGGCTTAAATTCTTATCGAAAGACTATACAATCAACAATGAATTGACAAACGACAAGATTGAATTTATTATACAAGAAGAAAAAACAAAACTCAACATTCGAAACATTTACACTTCTGAAAAAGATCTGGTTAATTTCAAATCAGCATTAAGAAAGTACAAACAATTCATATGTTCTGATTTCCACAAAAAGAAAGAGGAAACCATATTAGCACAAATAAGAGAAATATCAAAAGAGAAAAGCATCCCATTAACCGAACGCTCTGCCATAATTAATTCACGGATTGGCCAAGGCTTGTTTAGGGATAATTTGATTAAATACTGGAATGGGTGTTCTCTGTCAGGATATAATTTTTGTACCCTGTTGATTGCATCGCACATTAAACCTTGGTCAGTATCTGACAATTCTGAAAGGCTGGATGTATATAACGGATTACTACTATTGCCAAATTATGACAAGTTGTTTGACATGGGTTTTATCTCTTTTAACACAAAAGGTAAAATAATCATATCTGATTTTTTACCTAAATCGGACAGACAATTACTTGGTATAAACAACGATATGAAACTTTCTCATATTGACGACAAACATAAACCTTTTCTCAAATATCATAATCAAAACTGCCTCATTCAATAATTAGATTAAATGCATAATATGAGGTTATATATCACATTAATTCAATATGATATATATTTCCTTTTGATTGCTTGATTATAATCATTTTCTATCTGATTATAAGTTAAAAAACCGACCCGGCTGCTTATTGCAGAAAATGCATTTTTATTCTTTTCTTTTTCAAACTTTTCAATTCTACTTTCATCAGAAACGCAATAGAAGCGAGTTTGAAAGTCTTGCAATTCCATAAATTTAACGAAAGCATCACGAAAATCTGTAGAATGTTCCACCTCGAAAATCACTTGTGGGAACATTCTCTCATTGAACCATATTACATCAGCATACGTTACGCTATCATCAATAATATGTTTGTATGTGAACAATGGTACTTTTTGTATAGTAGCCAGACTTCCGAGCGTTTTATTATTGAATATCCACTTTTTATCGTTGGTATATGTGTCAACAATATCCCTTTGCTGATTTCCTATTTCAAGTAGCATTCCTTGAATTGAAGCGTGCTTTCTTTCTTGTACTTCTTGTGCTGTTTTCGGTGTTTTTGCCTGTGGCAGTTTATCAATATAATCTGTTAATGCATACACACCCAATCCTATTCTTTTGAACCTTTTATCTCTTTGCACGCGTTCTTGAATTGTGTAATCTGGTGTTTTCCCTGTGATTTGACTTCTGTCTTTATATTTCCAGATTTCTTTGTATATCAATTTTAATGGCGCAAAATAACCATTATTGAGCATAACCTTTTCTATTGCATCCGAATATGTCATATTATTCTTTTTTAATTTCTTTTCAATTATATTAATATCCGCGGCGTTCGTAGTTTTCGAGGGACATACGCTCACGTTCGGTGAGGGTGTGGGATTGGGGTGCGGACGATGATTGCTTGGATGATGATTGCTGCTTGGATGAGGGCTGAGACTTTGACGATGATTGGCGTGCGGCGGAGTTGGAGCGCTCGCGTTGGCGTGCCGCGCGACGGGAGGCTTTTGTCGACTTGGCGGGACGGTCGGCAGGCTTTGCCGACGGTTTGGGGCGCGGAGGCGCCTTGGTGAGCAGATAGTCGGGCGAGCCGGGATTGACATAACTGCGCAGTTCGGATGCGGCACTGCCCTCGTACTGCGTGGTACGCAAAGTGATATGAAAACAGGAGCCACGCTCGTATTTCACATAGCATAAACCCTCATAACGAAGTTCATAGAGAGCCAACGCCAGCATCTGTTTGCAAGCGTCCACAACGGTATCGCGTCCACTCTCAATGTGCTCGTAACGTTGTGCCGAAAGGTCGAAGGTAGTGCCGTATAGATGGCACGATGTATCGGTGGCGTTGCGGTTGACACGCTTCAGCCGACGCTCGCTCTGTTCGGTACGCAAAGCGCTGGTGACAATAACTTTATGCTTGCCTATCTGCGGATAATGCTCAGCCATCAGCTGATTGAAACGGTGGGCAATATAGTCGAGCAGCAGCACCGTCTCGGGCATCAGGTATGGTTTGGCGTGATACATCGTGTCGACGCGATAGATGGCGGTGCTGAATATCGGCACCAGGGCGTCGCACTCGGCAGGGTCGTCGATTGTAGACGGATCGATGCCTATTGCACGTGCAGCGCTTAGTTGCACATAGTTGGAGTCGTTAAAAAGTTCACGGTAGGCGATGTTGCGGAAATTGAGGTACGGTATTTCGTCGCGCACGATACGTTTGCGATAAACACGATGCTCGTTGTCCTGCTTCTGGGTGCCAGTCACAACAGCATCGTCGTCGCGCAATGCGGCGGCAATCAGAGCCTCGTCGGAATGCGACTTATGAACGGCAACCAAAACGATGCTTCCAACAACAGCAAGGCACAGCAACAGTTTAAGCATAGGGGGGCGTTTCCGTTCCCTACGGCTCGGAGTTGCCTTGTCCTCTATGTTGTGGCGGTACATCATTTTGAATTAAAAGTTTAAGTGGTTAAAGTGATTTGGCGAAAGCAAGGAGGTTGGGGTAATAATAGTCGATCAGATGCGGGTATTTGTGTGCCAAATGAGGTTCAGGACCTACAAGAACGGTCTGCATACCAGCACGATGGCCAAAGAGCATATCGCTCTCGGTGTCGCCAACCATAATTGACTGCTTTAATTTGATGTCGGGGAATTCGCGACGCGCTTGCAAAGCCATACCGATAGAAGGTTTGCGCATAAAGGAATGCTCGGCTTTGAGAGCGGGACAGAAATAGATTTTATCCATCCTGCCGCCAGCCGCTTCAACCTTTCGCAAAAAATCATTGTGAATTGCCTCCAAATCGGCCACAGTCATAAGCCCCTTGCCGATACCCTGCTGGTTAGTAACCATAAAGATATGGTCGAACTTCTGTGCGAAAACAGCCATAGCCTCAAGGACTCCGTCGATGATGTGAAAGTCCTCGGGGCGAGTTACATAGCCGTCAATGATGCGCTCGTTGATTACACCGTCACGGTCGAGAAAAAGAGCCCTCATCAGTCAACAAGCTCCTTTTCTATCAGATAGGTGTTGCGTGTGGTAGAATTGCGGCAAATCAGTTCGCCCAGGAAGCCGGAGAGGAAAAGCATTGCACCAAGCAGAATGAAGAGCATCGACACATAGAACCATACGCTGTTGGTCAATGATATATGTCCACACAGACGCAATATACAGACAATGACAAATGCCACAAAACCCAGCAGGAACGAGCCGGAACCCACAAGGCCGAAGAAATGCATAGGCTGCTTGCCGAACTTGGACATAAACATTATCGACATCAAGTCGAGGTAGCCGTTAATGAAACGATTGAGACCAAATTTGGTGACGCCGAATTCGCGTTTGCGGTGCTGTACAACCTTCTCGCCTATCTTGGAAAAGCCCGCCCACTTGGCGATGACGGGGATATAGCGGTGCATCTCGCCGTAGACTTCTATTGATTTGACCACATCGCGGCGGTAGGCTTTGAGACCGCAGTTGAAGTCGTGCAGCTTTATGCCTGACATCTTGCGAGTTGTCCAGTTGAAGAATTTTGAGGGAATGTTCTTTGCCAGCTTCGAGTCGTAGCGTTTCTTTTTCCAACCCGACACGAGGTCGTAGCCCTCTTCCTTGATCATACGATAGAGTTCGGGCACCTCGTCAGGGCTGTCCTGCAGGTCGGCATCCATAGTGATGACAACATCGCCCTGGGCGTGGCCGAAACCAACGTTGAGGGCCGCCGATTTACCATAGTTGCGACGGAACTTGACACCCTTGTAGCAGGGGTTCTTGGCACGCAGTTCCTCGATAACCTGCCACGAACGGTCCTTACTGCCGTCGTCGACCATAATTACTTCGTATGTAAAACCGTGTTCATTCATCACGCGGTCAATCCATTCTGCCAGATGCGGCAAGGATTCATCCTCATTGAACAAAGGTACTATAATGCTGATATCCATTTTATTATTTTTTTATTTCGATTTAACTATGTTTCAAGATTATGTTTTTTGTTTTACAATATTCTTTTCTGTCCTGAAAATCAATGCGGCAACAAAAGCCGTCATAATCGACATCACCGCCGTACGGAAAGTCCCTATAAACGCCCACGTGCGAAGCTTGTAAGTGCGCATCACAGCGATAGTGGCAGCCTTTTCCTCGTCGGTGCCGCTTCCGTTCATCTCGCCGTTGATGAAATGGTTCAGGCAGCGGTCACAAAAGCCGTGGTCGATTACGCTTCCGTAGAGCAGGATGAACAATCCATAAACCACAGCGGCAACGATACCGAGCCCCAAGCCGAAAAGCATCAGTTCTTTGAAGAACACCTTCTTTTCGGGAAGACGGGAGCGGTAGCGGTAGGCAAAAAAGAGAGTTGCAACGAGCAAAGTGATATCAGTTACATAGTTTTCGGGGGCATATATCGGATAGTAAATCAGCTTACAGAAGAGCACCACGGCCGAAATAGCCGCTCCAGCCAAAAGGCCGTCGCGGAAATACGCCTTGCGATAGTTGCCATATATGTCTGATTGATATCTTCTTATAAACTTCATTGCTCACTATTTGCCATTGCAAAGGTACACATTTTTCTTATTGTATTTTAACTTTTTCGCATTATTTAACAATATTTTTGGTAACCACAGCCAATAGAATGGGTATTTGGGAGAGCAAAATAAAATATTTTATATATAATGCCATTGGTATTTGTTTTTTTCGTATCTTTGCAAAATAATTAATTAGCTCAAATCAGTAGAAAATAAATCTAATTCATTGACAAATACACAAAAAAATGAAAAGACTATCTATTATTTTTCTTGTGCTTGCCAGCCTTATGATGACCTCCTGTCTGAAGGACGGATTCAACGATTTCGAGGCATTAGGGAAGCCGATGTCCTTCCACGGGACGATTAATCCCACGTTAGGTGTGCCCATTGGAACGGGTTCAGCAACAATATTTGATATGCTGAAGATGGTTCAGATTTCGTATGCCACAATGGAAGTAGACAGCCGAGGAATCATCACTATCGCCTACGATACCACAGCCCAATGGGAAATAAACTTCAATTCCAAAAAGCCCAGACACGGCGGAGCAAAAACGGGCGAAATTGTCCACGTTATCCAAAGAGAGATTAACGGCTCGGTAGGAATAGACCTGTTCCAGAATATGACCTTCCTCAACGAGGCTGACATTGAGGTGGACAGCCTATTGGTTTATTTCAGAGCGTTCTTGAAGGCTGAGGCAAACGACAGCGCTATTCAAGCTTTTGAGAACTATCACGTTCACGTTTACTATGACTCACTGTATATCAACGTTGTAGGACAAGACAATGTCATATACCCGATTTATCCGGGTCCCAACGATTTGCACGACTCGATTCCTATCGACAGTTTGATTGCAGGCCAGTATATCACCCTGTTCAACAACACCGATATCAGCACGGCTATCAACAAGCGCCCGAAGGGTATTCAATATGGTGCAAGAATGAACATTGCCTTTGAAGCCGCATTCTTTGCAAACAATATCTCCGAAAACGACTTCGTGATAGATACTCTTGGTGTGACTGCCATCGATATAGACGGTGACATCAAGGTACGTTTCCCTGTGTCGGCCTATCTGAACAACCTACGCTATGAAACAGACATCCAGTTTACGCCATCCACTCTGCTGAACGACATAATCGTTGATTCGTCAATGATTTATTTGGACTGTTTGAACGGCATACCACTGTCGCTGCTGGTGAGAGCCCAGTTTGTGGACGAAAACGATCAGGTGCTGTGCGATGTGTTCGACCCAGCCGAGACCGTGGTTGAGGGAGCCGATGTGGCATTGAATCCCGAAATCAACCTCTACACCGCCACCAATCCTAGAGAGACAACTATTCAGGTGCCTGTGACAAAGACAATGTTTGAATCTCTGCTACAAACCAGAAAAATCCGTTTGAAGGCAGGTATCAATACCTCACCGACAGGCAATCCGTCACGAAAACGAGTGTCGATTCAGGCTAATGATATGTTGCAGATGCGCGTTTGGGCAAAACTTAAACCCGAATACACTCTCGACATCGAGATTGGCGGCAACAGCGACACTACTCAAAACGGCAAGAAAGGAGGTGTGAAATGAGAACACTGAACGGAAAACATAGAACGGGGAACGTGTTGTTCATAGCTTTGCTTGCAATGCTGATGGCTTTGCCGCAGGCATTGAACGCACAGAGCAACATTATGTACGGCGCATCGCGCAACCCATTGATGAACACGGCCAACCCCGCATTCTTCCCCAGCCATTCGAGGGTATATTTAGCTTTGCCCGGTGTAAACCTTGATTTCTCTAGCCCTCTCTCCTATTCAAGTATATTCCAGTATGATACGGCTGCACAGAAGACTTACATCAACGCCAACAGCCTGCTCGACACACTCGCCAACGGCGAAAAGATTCGTTTTGGAACCAATATCCACGCATTCGGTTTGGGTCTTAATTTCAACAACTTCTTCATCACTTTGTCGGCACAGGCCAAAGCTGATATCGGTTTCGGTCTTCCGAACGGACTTGTGACATTCCTCAACGAAGGTAACTACAATCACGTTGGCGACGATGCCATGGAATTGCTTGACGGTAACCTTGTCAATGTCCGTCTGTATGACGAGTTTGCCCTCGGTATTGGTGTCCGCTTATTGGACGACCACCTCACTGTCGGTTTCCGTGCAAAAGTGCTCAACGGTTATCTCGATGTTTCCAACGCCGGTTCGTCACTTACACTGACCACTTCTCCCGACTACTCGACAATGACCGCCGATATGAACCTTGATATGAACTATGCCGGAGCCATTGATTTCGTATACGATTCGGCACAAGGCAAATACACCTACAATATAACAAACTATTTGACAAACAACTATGGTGTTAACTTTGACCTTGGTGTTCGCTACGAAAACGACTTTTTAGAAGCATCGGCTTCCATCATAGACCTTGGTCCCGGTATCCACTGGAATGACAATATCCAGAAAATTGTATCGGCACGTGAAAACAATACATTTACTTTCACCGGTATGGATGTCAGCACGATTATGCAGGGAGGTACACTTGACTCGACCTACAGCCAGATGCTGATCGACTCGCTCAAATCGCTGGCAGAATACAAATTTGTTGATGGCGGTGAGGACTACTGGACATCTATCCCGACCAAAGTTAATGTTGGCGGTATGTTTAAACTCACTCCTGGCGTCAGCGCAGGTCTGTTATTCCACGGCGAGTTTGAACGCGGTCTGGTAAAGGTGGGCGAAGTTTTCCAGAACAAGACTGTCGGATTCTACAGTCGCACATCGTTATTGGCACGTGTTAATATCCACGACTGGGTAGAAGTTGTGGCAGCAGCATCGGTGCTGAGCAGCAACGGAAGCTGGAGCTGGCTGAACCCTGGCGTAGGCCTTACACTCACACCCTTCCGCACACTTCAGGTTTACACCTTCCTAGACTATATTTCCAACATCTATCTTGTTGACGCAAAACATCTCAACGTGTCTGTCGGTCTCAACCTGTTCCTGGGCAGCAGCTCTGAGAGATAGCATAATAGTTTGATGAAGAAAAAAATCATTACATTACTGGTGACGACAACCGTACTCCTCGCTGCCTGCAATCGCGACATCGAGGAGTTTCGGTTCACCGGCAAGGTTGTAGGCGGTGAACTTTGTTCTACTTCACAAGTGGCATATATCATAGATATTATATCGCCTGACAGTATTGGAGCCGCTTACACCAACACCAGTGGCAGCTATAATAACTGTGTTATTGCGTACCGTTCGTCGCGTATTCTTTATCAAGGCGACACTATTTACGGCATTGCCTATTTTACAAAGAATTACTCAGCGCTCAACTGCTTCGGAATCATTGACAACAATCTGCCCGAGATGATACTCTTATCGGTGGATGAGGAGCCTGACAATTCCTAAATTTCTAACAATAATTATCAAAGAATGTCTAACATTGTAGCCATCGTAGGCCGCCCAAACGTGGGCAAATCAACACTTTTCAACCGACTTATAGAAGAGCGTAAAGCCATAGTCGACGAGACTGCCGGCGTGACCCGCGACCGTCAATACGGACACAGTGACTGGAACGGAAAACATTTCTCCGTCATCGACACCGGCGGTTATGTGATGGGTGGCGACGATGAATTTGAGATTGAGATACGCAAACAAGTGGCACTTGCCATCGACGAAGCCGATGTAATACTGTTTCTTGTCGACGCCAAAGAGGGTCTGACACCGATGGATGAGGATGTAGCTGATATGCTGCGCCGATGCAAGAAAAAAGTGATGCTTGTCGTAAACAAGTGCGACACTGCGGCACGCCAGGAAACCATTGGAGAGTTTTATGCCCTTGGACTCGGCGAGCTATACCCTATCGCAGGTATAACCGGTAGCGGTACCGGCGACCTGCTGGATGCTGTGGTTGCCGACTTTGACGAAGGCGAAGAAGAAGTGTCGGATGGACTGCCGCGCATCGCCGTTGTTGGTCGCCCAAATGTGGGCAAATCGTCGTTCATCAACGCCATTACTGGCACAGAGCGCAATATCGTGACCCCCATTGCCGGCACCACACGCGACTCGGTACTGTCGCACTACAACCTGTTCGGATTTGATTTCAACTTCGTTGACACCGCAGGATTGCGCAAGAAAAGTAAAGTGAGCGAAGATCTTGAATTCTATTCTGTTCTGCGCTCTGTACGTGCCATCGAAGCAAGCGATGTATGCATTCTAATGCTTGACGCTTCGCAAGGATTGGAACAGCAGGATTTAAATATTTTCGGTCTTATACAGCGCAACCACAAAGGCGTTGTGATTGTGGTTAATAAATGGGATTTGATTGAGAAAGAGAACAATACACACAAAGAATACGAAGAACTGATACGTGAACGCATTGCTCCGTTCGACGATGTTCCAATAATATTCACGTCTGTAATAAATAAACAGCGCATACATAAAGTTTTGGAAACAGCACGACAAGTTTATAACGCACGTAGCCGCAAGATAACCACTTCCGAACTCAACGATGCACTGTTGCCTATCGTTAAAGAACAAAATCCGCCACCGAGTGTCAAAGGCAAATGGGTTAAAATCAAATACATCACCCAGTTGCCGACAGTTTACCCTCAGTTTGTATTCTTCTGCAATCTGCCACAATATATACGCGACCCCTATCGCCGCTTTGTGGAGAACCGTATGCGCGAGATGTGGGATTTTCATGGTGTTCCAATGAATATCTATTTCAGAGCGAAATAAATGATATGAGCGACATTCGCATAGACAAATACTTATGGGCAGTGCGCCTTTTCAAGACTCGCAGTCTTGCCACCGATGCCTGTCGCGCTGGAAAAATAAAGATGAACGGGCTACCCGTGAAGGCTTCGCACGAGATAAGCGAAGGTGAAATATACGAACTCAACATAGAGCAGATGCATCGCACCGTACAGGTCAAAGCTTTGCTTGCCAACCGTGTCGGTGCCAAACTGGTAGAAAACTACCTCACCGACCTTACGCCTGTGGAGGAATACGAGCGCATACAGATGGCTCGTCAGTATGGTTTCGAAAAGCGCGACCGCGGAGCCGGACGCCCCACCAAACGCGACCGTCGTGAGATTGAAGAGTTTAAGTATTACTAAAAAGCAATTATGCCATTAAACATTAGTTGGGATCTCTTTTTGCTTTGCATTTCTGTCGTTGCAGTAATTACACTTTTAGTATGGAAACTACCTAATGGGGTTAAGCCACGTGGTCTTTCACGTGCGTGGCGAGGGGTGTCCATTGCAACCCTATTATATTTTATATACTACTCCTATCCGATTTTACCCCAAATTCAAATACTATCGCCTATACTATATTTTGTCTTTTTGATTATAATGGCTGCAACGTTAATAGATGCCGCAGAACAAAACTGCAAGCCTGTTTGGACTCGTCTGTTGGCTTGTCTTATACTAAATTTGGCGATAAGTGTCATACTTTTCATTATGGAGCTCAAATATCAGCCCACATACATTTTTTAATCAAAAACACTCCGGGCCTTTATCGCCATATTTGCGTGGTATTATTGCCCAAGCATTTCCAACCAGTTTTCTATCGACTCCATCCTCGTTTCGTTCATCAGTTCAAGCATATTTATGCAAAATAAAAGACAACGTAAAAAAGATGGGAACAAAGCACATAAACTTATATTATTCTTGTGAGTACCATAAAACGAAGCAAGGGTGCCCGATGGACACCCTTGCTTTTTATCAGGCGTTATTGTTACATCAATACATTCCGCCCATACCACCCATTCCGGGGTTGCCGGCGGGCATCGGAGGTTCGGGTTCCTTGATGTCGCAGAGAACACACTCGGTAGTCAGCAGCATACCTGCTATGCTGGCTGCGTTCTCAAGAGCAACACGGGCAACTTTAGCTGGGTCTATCACACCGCTCTCAAACAGTTTCTCAAACTTCTCGGTGCGGGCATTGTAGCCATAATCACCCTTGCCATTCTTAACCTCATTGACGATGACGCTGCCTTCAAGACCAGCATTCTCGACAATCATACGCAGAGGCTCCTCGACGGCACGACGGATAATCTCGATACCCAGTTTCTCGTCCTCGTTCTCTGGCTTTTCCTTAGCCAATTTCTCGGCTGCACGGATAAATGCGGTGCCACCGCCGGGGA
>DBXH01000031.1:48479-59794 GCA_002309335.1 Bacteroidales bacterium UBA1217
CCCTCTTCGACAGCTGCGCGTGTTGCGTGAAGAGCGTCATCGAAGCGGTCTTTCTTCTCCTTCATCTCGACCTCAGAAGCTGCGCCAACATAGATAACTGCCACGCCGCCTGCCAGTTTAGCCAGACGTTCCTGAAGTTTCTCGCGGTCATAGTCGCTAGTGGTCTTCTCGATCTGAGCTTTAATTTGCTGTACACGAGCCTTGATCATCTGGCTGTCACCCTTACCGCTTACGATAGTAGTGTTGTCCTTGTCGATGGTAATCTTCTCGCTTTGACCGAGCATACTCAAGTCAGCATCCTCAAGTTTATAGCCCTTTTCCTCGCTGATGACCGTGCCACCCGTAAGGATAGCTATGTCCTCGAGCATTTCTTTTCTTCTGTCGCCAAAGCCGGGAGCCTTGACAGCGGCAATCTTCAAACTGCCACGCAGACGGTTGACAACCAATGTTGCAAGAGCCTCACTCTCAACATCCTCAGCAATGATAAGCAACGGACGTCCAGTATTGACAACCTTTTCAAGAACAGGCAGCAAGTCCTTCATCGTGCTGATCTTCTTGTCGAAGATGAGGATGAAAGGATTGTCGTATGTGCATTCCATCTTCTCGGTATCAGTAACGAAATAGGGGCTGATATAGCCGCGGTCGAACTGCATACCCTCGACAACCTTCACGTTGGTGTCGATACCCTTGGCATCCTCGATGGTGATAACGCCGTCCTTGGTCACTTTCTCCATAGCCTCAGCGATGATGTCGCCGATGGTGCTGTCATTGTTGGCACTGATGGTAGCAACCTGACGAATCTTGGCGATATCGCCGCCTACAGCCTTCGACTGAGCCTTAATGTCCTTAACGATGGCAGCAACAGCCTTGTCGATACCACGCTTCAGGTCCATCGGGTTGGCACCGGCGGTTACGTTCTTCAGACCCGTGTTGACGATAGCCTGAGCCAGAACGGTAGCAGTGGTAGTACCATCACCGGCCTGGTCGTTGGTCTTAGAAGCAACCTCTTTCACCATTTGTGCACCCATATTCTCAATACCCTTCTCAAGTTCAATTTCCTTGGCAACGGTAACACCGTCCTTGGTCACCTGAGGTGCGCCGAATTTCTTGTCGATAACAACATTGCGGCCCTTGGGACCGAGAGTAACTTTTACTGCATTTGCCAGAGCGTCAACGCCTTTGCGCAACTGCTCACGAGCATCATTATTGAAAACTATTTCTTTTGCCATTTTTCTAAAGTTTTAAAGGTTTAAAAGGTTTGAAAGGTTTAAAGGGTTTGATGGGTTAAATGAGTGCTAAAAATTTACACCATTTTAAGCATATCGGCCCTTTTCAACCCTTTTAATTTAAATAATAGCGTAAATGTCGCTTTCTTTCATAATCATATAGACTGTACCGTCGATATTGATCTCCGTGCCACTATATTTGCCATAAAGAACATTGTCACCAACCTTAACGGTCATCTCGTGGTCCTTGGTACCTTTGCCAACAGCGACAACCTTGCCGCGCTGCGGTTTTTCCTTTGCTGTGTCAGGAATGATGATTCCCGAAGCTGTTTTCTGCTCTGCTTCTGCAGGTTCGATAAGAACTCTGTCTGCTAACGGTTTAATTTTCATAACTATTTATTTTTAATTATTATTATTGACATTTTTCATCCCAATCCCATCCAAAAGTGTGCCAAAAGTCCGCCTTGTCATAAAATATGACATTTTGTCACACTGCTTGTCATAATCAGTTCCCCTCTGTCTAAAACCAACCAATCGCTATCTATATTCCATACCAACACTAGGTCAATACTGGGTCAACGCTAGGTCAACGCTAACTCGCTACTATTTCATTTTTATATATTTTTTCACAACTCATCCCTCTATATTCATATTTTTTATTATTTTTGCAGATTGTTTGTTTAACATAAAGTCGACTTATTTCACTCATCCGAAGAAAGATAACGAAATGAGAAAATTTATATCATATATTATATCGCACCTGCGCATATTCTACCTTATATCTGTTATGGCGGCGACAGTAGCGCTGATTTTGATAATGTTCCCGAACGACTATTCGCGAGTTCAATACGACTATGCGGTAGGTTCGTTCTGGCGAGGAGACGATCTGTATGCGCCATACGATTTCACAATTCTACAGTCGGAATCGGAGAACAAGCAGGAAGAAGAGCGCATCAAAAACGAATCCACACGCTATTTCTACATAGACAGCAGCGCTCGACAGACAGCACGCCAGCGTGCCTCCGAGAGGCATTTCCCGCCCAGACAGAATGCTCTAGTGCAACAGATTATTTCTTTGGTTTACAACTCGACCGGATATTGTACCACCGACGAAGAACTTAGCGGCCATCCCGTCGTGATTCTTTCAGGCAACGTCGGCTACGAGACAAATCCCGATTTGCTGACAACGCCGGCTGATGTAGAACGCTTTGTCTCGCAAGCAATTGCTGATTCAAATGAAGCAGCGCGACTGACACGTATACTGACCGATTCGGTGCTGGCGCCGTCGATTGTATACGACGCCAACCGCACACACCTTGAGTTAGACACGCGCCTGTCGCAACTCTCCTATTCGTCGCGTATGATTCAACAAGACGAGCTGATAGTTTCCAAAGGGCAACGCGTCGACGAAGAGACAGCTCTTGTGCTGGCTTCGCTCGAGCAGGAGGAATCGCACCGCAAGATAGCCGACTTCAACATATTCCTCCACTACGTAGGTCAAGCCCTGTTGTGCATCATCGCTTTTGTTGCATTGTACATTTTCTTGAAAAACATACGCCACCCGATGCTTGAAGACATAAAGAAAGTGACTTTTGCCTTCTTTATCGTCATCTTTATCTCGGCAATCGTCGCCCTTCTGGTGCGTATCAACCCCGATTATGTACTTTTGGCGCCGGTATGCATAGTGCCTATACTGATGCGTATTTTCTTCGATATGCGCGTAGCACTCTACATCCACATTGTCGCCGTCATCATAATCGGTAATATGGTTCCCAACAGCTACGAATTTATCTTCTATCAGCTTGTTTCGGGTATGATGTCAATTATCACCGTGCGCAACTTCGAGAAGCGCAGCAGCTTCTTCGCCGTAGCGTTGGTTATCTTCTCCACCTACTCGCTCATCTACATTGCAGGTGTACTTAGCACCGAAACCAGCTTTGCCAATCTGCACATCGACCGCTTCCTAATATTCTTCCTCAATGCAATTTTAACCCTCCTCGCCTACCCGCTCATCTTCCTATTTGAGCGTATGTTCGGAATGACCACAAACTTGACATTGATGGAGATATCGAGCACAAACACCCCAGCCCTGCGCGAATTGTCTCAGAAAGCGCCCGGCACATTCCAGCATTCGATGCAGGTGGCTAACATTTCGGAAGACCTTATCAACGAGATTGGTGGTAACGCGCTCCTCGCCAAAGTCGGCGCACTCTATCACGACATCGGCAAAGTGATGGCCCCCATCTATTTCACAGAAAACCAGAATAACGGTTTCAACCCTCACGATAATATTGATTATGAAGAGAGTGCACACATTATCACCCAGCATGTGCGCGACGGAATACAACTTGCAAAAAAATACCGCTTGCCGGCCGAAGTGACCGACTTCATCCGCACCCACCACGGAACAACGGTTACCGGATACTTCTATGCCCAAGCAAAACTACACCATCCTGAGGAAGATATCAACATATCCGACTACCGTTATCTCGGCCCCACTCCGTTCAGCCGCGAGACAGCCGTTGTGATGCTTGTCGACTCGGTCGAAGCCGCCTGCAAGAGTCTTAAAAATCACGACAAAGAGAGCATTTACCGTATGGTTGACAACATCATCAACGATAAGATAGAACACAACCAACTCAACAACTGTCCGTTGACGTTGCAGGACATCACGCTTATCCGAAGCCATCTCAAAGACCGTATGATGAGCATCTATCACGTAAGGATTTCGTACCCGATGAAGGCAAATTGAAAAATCTAGATTGACAATATTAATATGAAACCTAATTTGAAAAAAACACTCATCCACATTGCAGCTATAGCAATAATGCTAATTGCCGCCTGTGTCTATTTCGCGCCAGTATTGAGTGGCGATATTGTATATCAAGGCGATATGCAGAAAGCAGAAGCTATGGCTCATCAACAGAAAATGGCTGCCGACTCAACTGGAACAATACCCAACTGGAACCCTGGTATGTTCAGCGGAATGCCTGGCTACCAAACAGCTAGCGAACCTCAGCGTTCGGTGTTTACTCCATTAAAATCGTTGCTCATTATGCGTCCTTTCGGCGTAGAACGCAACATCGGTATGCTGTGGCTGTATCTAATTGGTTTCTATGTTGCCTTGATCGCCTTCGGATGCAATCCCTGGGTGTCGCTATTGGGTGCACTTGCCTTCGGTCTTGGGTCATACAATATCATAATTATTGAAGCAGGCCACATAACAAAAGGTTGGGCAATGGCAATGATTGCACCTGTGCTTGCCGGTATGGTACTGGCGTTCAAAAGCGGAGAGCGGAAAACAGAGAACGGGAAAATCAACTGGCGACAGCTGGTTTGGGGAGCCATACTGTTCACCATTGCTGTGGGTTTGCAGATTACCTTCAACCATATACAGATTACATTCTACACCGTTCTAGGTGGCATAATAATGGGTCTGACATATTTGGTTTTTGCACTAAAAGACAAATGGTTTCCCAAGTTTCTTGCTATTGTAGGTGTGCTGCTTGTCGGCTGCCTTTTTGCCGCAGGAAGCAACTATCGCCACCTCACCGTCAATCAAGAATATGCCAAAGTCACGATGCGCGGAGGAAGTGAAATCACTGTAACTCCAAGCGATATTGGCCTTGAGAGCATTGGACAGATTCAAGACAATAAGAGTGGCGGACTTGACATCAACTACGCCTTCAGTTGGAGCTATGGTGTTGGCGAGACCTATACTATCCTTGTGCCAGGAGCCACAGGTGGTGGCTCGGGCGAGGGCGTGGCCGACGACAGCGAATGGACACGCCGCACAGGTCAGAAGAAAGCTCCGCTATACTGGGGCGACCAGCCTTTCACATCAGGCCCCGTCTATTTCGGCTCCATTATCATCTTCCTGTTTATTCTTGGATGCTTTATTGTCAAAGGTCCCGAACGTTGGTGGCTTATCATTGCCACAGTAATTGCCATAGTGCTGTCATGGGGTCGTCACTTCCTGCCTGTCAACGGATTCCTGTTCGACCACCTGCCGCTCTACAACAAATTCCGTACACCATCTATGAGCCTTGTCCTTGCCAATGTTACAATGATTGTAATGGCTATGTTGGCTCTGAAAACCATTTTTGAGCATAAAACTGAGAACGAAAAACAGAAAACAGAAAATGGAAAATGCTTCAGCCGCGCTCTCTATTGGGCAGGCGGCATCGTGGCAGGCATCATCCTTATAGGTATCATTGTTGCAAAGACCAAACTTTCATTCACTGGAGTCGGAGACGAACAATACAAGGCTCAACTTGGCGACCAATGGCCGGTATTCCAAAACCTTCTTGTAGAGGAGCGACGTTCGCTATTTATGCGCGATTCATTGCGTTCGCTTGTATTCGTCGCCCTTGCATTTGTAACATTATGGCTATATATCAACAACAAAGTTAAAAAATCGGGTATCGCGATAGCGTTACTTGCTGTACTTACCGTAATTGATTTGTGGGGCGTCGACCGCCGCTATCTGAACAATGACAACTTTGTCGCCCCTGAGCGTGTGGCCCTCCACCGCAACGTAAGCGAACAGCAACTCGACCAAACCGCAGCAGCCAACGGTGATCGCGACTACCGCGTATACGACTTGACAGTCAACACCTTCAACGATTCACGTCCGAGTGCATTTCACAATGAGATTGGAGGATACAGCGCCGCAAAACTTCGCCGCTATCAAGACCTTATAGACTTCTACCTCGGCAGCCGTAAACTCTATGATTATGTAAATAGTTGCCAGATAGGATATAACGGCAACAACCTCTTGGCTGTCAACGAGCCGTATCCTGTACTGGATATGCTCAATGCACGATACCTGATGCTTAATCTGCAGCAAAACCAGCCGACACCCGTGCGACGCAACACCGCTCTGGGCAACTGCTGGTTTGTAAATGAGGTGAAATTCGTGGCTGATGCCAATGCTGAAATACTGACATTAAACGATTTTGAACCATATCGCACAGCTATCATCGATCAGTCACAATGGCCTGATGTTGTGAAAGATGTAACCGGAAAGCAGATTTCCCCCGACAGTAGCGAAAGTATCATTCTTGTACACACCTACCCGCAAACTCCAGACCATATAACATACAAAAGCCACACTAACGGCGAACGTGTTGCTGTCTTCTCAGAGATTTACTATGCTCCCGACTGGCGCGCCTACGTCGATGGCAAACCGGCCGAGTATTTCCGCGCCAACTATGTGCTGCGCGCAATGATAGTACCTGCCGGCGACCACACAATTGAGTTCGTCAACGAAGCGCCCACAATGCACAGACACGACAATATAACACTTGTTATTTCTCTGTTAATGCTTGTTGTAATGGCAGGAGGGATCTTCTTTGTTTATAGAAAAAAGAAAGAATAAACTGAGACTTTGTAAAATATCACAACTATGAAATACAAAAAAAAACATTATATCCTCATAATGATATTGTTTGCTGTTGCAGCTACCATTTCTTGCAACAGAAGTGTTGACAATACCGCCCCAGCCGATACCAATATTACAGTTTCCGATACAGAAGGAATTGTTAATATTGACACATTGGATGCAGCCCTGCTCTTCGAAAACGATACTATTGATTACAACACAACAACCACTCCCGAGCCAAAGACTGAACCAACAAAAAATAAGAAACAAACCTCTGGAACACCGTCGTATAAAGGCAAGGAAACCTTGTATATCTCGACCTATGGAGCCAACGGGAAAGTATGGGGTCACGTAACAATGAACGGCAACACCGGTCGCGGCACAATCCACGACGACGATGAGAACAGCTACAGCATCACCGTCACTCGCCACGGAAACGAACTTCACGGCACGGACCAGAACGGCCGCCTGTACGTATTCACGTTGTAATATATAGACTGTAATTGATCACCCGAAAACTGTGACTAATGACCCATAAAACAAAACGGTCATTGGTCACAGTTCATTATGTTGATAAACATTGATAACTTTTATTCGCCAGACGAATAAATATTACTATTTTTGCAAAAAATAATTGACATAATATGAAAACAACGCAAGAATTACAAACCATTGCAAGACAAGTCCGCAGAGACATATTACGTATGACCACCGCCGCTAAATCGGGTCACCCGGGCGGCTCAATGGGCACCACCGACTGGATGGTCGCTATGCAGTTTAACCTGATGGAACACGACCCCGCCAACTTCACTATGGAAGGCACCGGCCAGGATATGCTTTTTGTGTCGCAAGGCCATATCACCCCTGTGATTTATAGCACTATGGCCCGACGTGGCTATTTTCCCGTCAGCGAATTAGCTACGTTTCGCAAGTTTGGCACCCGTCTTCAAGGACACCCCTCGACGGAACACGGTCTGCCTGGCATACGTATGGCCAGCGGTTCTCTGGGCCAGGGTATGTCTGTGGGCATTGGTGCCGCGCTGGGCAAGAAAATGACCGGCGACAACCATCTTGTATACACTCTCCATGGCGACGGCGAATTACAGGAAGGCCAGATTTGGGAGGCCGTTATGTTTGCTGGCGCAAAGAAAGTGGACAACCTGATTTCGACTGTCGACTACAACCATCAGCAGATAGACGGAACTGTAGAGCAAGTTATGGACTTGGGCAGCCTCAAAGCAAAGTTCGAGTCGTTTATGTGGACTGTCGTAGTCATTGACGACGGTAACGATATGCAACAGGTGCTTGACGGTATGGCAAAGGCTAAGTCACTGACCGGCAAAGGCAAACCCGTATGCGTTCTGCTGCAGAGCCAGATGGGTTATGGTGTCGACTTTATGCAAAACACCAACAAATATCACGGTGCAGTGCTGAGCGCCGACGATTTGCCTAAAGCATTAGCACAACTGCCCGAAACAGAACTAGGAGACTATTGATTATATTAAAATTGAAAAGGCCGCTTCGCTTGAAGGATTGAAAAGGGCCGAATGTCTTTTATACACTCAAACCTTTCAAACCCTTTAAAACCATCCATTATAATGTTGAAACGCGTTTTTGTTTACATATTATTTGCATTTAGCGTTTTTTCGGCAGTGGCACAAAACAAAGTCACTGCCGATAAGACGCGTGTGTTGATAATACTTGATTGCTCACACAGTATGTGGGATCGCTGGCAAAGCGATGCCAAGATAAAAGTGACGCAGCAAGTACTGCTCAAATTTATGGACAGCATTGCCAACCAGAACGGTATCGAAGTTGCACTGCGTGTATTCGGGCATCTCAACAAGAATTCTTTCGGTACGCGTCTTGAGGTTCCATTTGAGGATGGCAACAACTACAAGATTCAGAGCAAGATAAAGACGCTCGTCCCCAACGGAGCCTGCACGGCGGCCTCGGCATTGAGCAGTTCGCTGAACGACTTTCCCGCCACTGGCGCGTCGCGCAACATCATTTTGATTATCACCGATGGTATGGACGACTGTGATGGCAACATCTGCGATGTGGCTCGACAAGTGCAGATGAGCGGAGTAATAGTACAGACTTTCATCCTCGGTATCGGCAACAAGCAGGATTTCCAGCATAGCCTCGACTGTGCAGGAAAATTTACATACGTGCCCAACGAGGAACAATACACTGAGACTTTATATAACATCTTCCGTATGTCAGAGGAGGAGGCGCAGGTTGTTATAAGCATCAACGACGAAACAGACCACCTACTTGAGACAACCCTGCCTATTGCCTTATACGACAGCCAGACAGGTGTGGTAAAATACAGCACCATCTACAGCATCGACAGCCGATATACTCCAGATACACTCATCATTGATCCTCTTGTGGCTTACGACATCACTCTTTTCACTAATCCTGTTACGACAATCAAGCGCAAACAATTCAAAGCTGGACGGGTAAACCGTCTGAACATCACTGTAGAGCAAGGCTCTCTTCGACTAAGACTTGACGGGAAAAGAGTCAATTATCAGATTCCTCAGTTCCCTATACTAGTATATCGTCACGGAAAGAACGAACTCCTTAGCACGCAACTAATTGGTGAACAACACGACTATCTGACAGGCAATTATGACCTCGAAGTACTGTCGACACCTCCCCTGCGCCTAGAGAATGTCGCCATCGTAAGTTCCTCAGCCACCGACCTATCTATTCCCACTCCAGGACTGGCAAATATCAACAAGCCAAAGGCCATATCATCAGGTGCCGTATTTGCGATAAAAGATGGTGTTCTCACTTTTGTTTGTGATCTTAACCCTAATAAAATCAACGAACGCATACTACTGATGCCTGGTCAATACCAAATTGTCATCAAGCCGCAAAACAGCATAGACTACAAGACCACAAGAACAAAACGATTTCAAATCGAGTCTGGACAAACGACCAATATAAATCTTTAATCAGGAATATAAAAGTGACGTTCTATTAATAAGATATGACAAAGAAAGCCAATATCCGCAGAATTATCGGCATCACGGCATTAGTACTGTGGGGGGTGGCTATTGTTCCAAAATTCTTTCTTGGCGAAGATATGCTGATATGGCAGCTGGACATCTGGGCGTTGATTTTTGCACCGATTCTTACACTTGTCTATTCTGTGATGTTCACATCCCATTTCACCAAAGAGAAGCATTTGGCTGTCAAAATATCCGGATGGATAAGCTGTGTGCTGATGGTGCTACTGTGCGTTATAGTGTTTTGTATAGCTGGAGCAAGGAAAAACACAAAGGTTTGGAACGACAAAGACTATGTGGTTTACCTCGAAGACAGAGGTTTCATCGACCCAGATGTATGTGTGCTGTACAAACGCGATGGTGTTGTGTATCGCAGAATGTATATTATAGGCTCTGGTGGATGGGCACAAGTCAATAATGCGGACTACAAAATGTATGAGTCTCTTGACCTGATAAAAGAGGAAGTTGATTGGAGTACTTTTGATGGCGACATAATAGACCACATCACAGTGTTCTACCGTTTGAGCGACGGAAAACAATATGACCAAGACAAGAACGATTCACTAATAGCATTGATAAACCATCAAGAACAATAATAAAATATGAAAAAAGCACTCCTGACAACTGTACTTTTCTTTGCGCTGGCTATGACGGCTGCGGCGCAACAGGAGTTGTTTGTCCCCACCGCGGCAAGCGATGGGTTGAAGGGACCTGTGTATGTTGTTCAGGCCACAAGATGGTATACTTATGGCAATCAGGATGTGTACCCATACACTTCTACTGATGTATACGGCAGAGACGGATTGAAGATGTACAACACATACATCTCCGAAGTGGGGTATTGCGAAACAGTCCTCTATTGGAAAGATAAGCAGGGCCGGTTGACGGATATGATATACGACGGCAATGAGTATGGCCCCCATTATGTATATTCTGACGATGGACGTCTGCTGTACATTTGCAAATGGAACTATGACTCTATTTGCAAGAATGATACCCTTTTATGGGCGACGGCATACGACAAGCAAGGACGCACGTTGGAAATTTCGGATAAAGACAAGCCTTTGTATCGGTATAAATATCGTTCTGATGGTAGCCTCCTTTCGGCAGAGCGTATAGACTGTTGGACAATATATTACAATAAACAAGGTCAAATCGACAGCATTAGCGGCGATCACAAGATTGTGTACAACAAATATGGCGATGAGGCGGAATGTATATATTACCACCACGGCACGGAGCACTATAACTACGGCTCTGACCGCGACCAATACGGCAACTGGCTATCGATGGACTTTGTGAGGGACAGCACACACTACTATGTGCGCCGGCAGATCATCTATTATGAAGACAATGACTATTCTTTTAATTGGAAAGGTATAATTATTGGTTCGGCTGCGATCATAGCAATAGCGGCCATTCTCTTTTGTATATTCTGGAAAGTAAAACGAAAAAACAATAAAAAAGCATAATAACAATGACCCACTACGAAAAACAATCAAGCAAAGAACTGCGCGCCGGTATGGGCGAAGGCCTTGTGGAAGCCGGAAAACGCAATGAGAACGTTGTAGCATTGAGCGCCGACGTGAAAGGCAGCGTCAAGATGGACGGCTTCGCCAAAGAATTCCCCGAACGCTTCATCCAGTGCGGCATCGCCGAGGCCAATATGGTCGGCATCGCCGCCGG
>DBXH01000047.1 GCA_002309335.1 Bacteroidales bacterium UBA1217
ATCAAGAACCTTAAATCAATGAATACCGTAAGAATCAAGGCGTTGGGTTATTTGACAAGGAGAACACCCTTCAGGAATTACTCGAAAACGGCAATCCGTTGCCCAAGTTGAAGGAAATCATAGACTTTGAGCAATTCCGAAGTATCCTTGAGCCTGTATTTGAGAATGCGGGGAAGAAGAGCAACGCAGGGCGCAAGCCGTTCGATCCAGTGTTCATGTTCAAGGTGCTGTTCCTGCAGAGACTTTACGGGATGAGCGATGCACAGATAGAGTACCATATCAAGGACAACGTGGAGATATGCAACAAGACCAAGCTTATCCGCAACTACACCGTGTGTTCCGCCAGCCGTCACGACTCCAAGGAGACGGAGCGCGTACTGACAGAGCCGCCCAAGGAGGCCCACGGAGAACCGGCGTGGCTCGACGCAGGATATGCTGGGATGGAGGATGTGGTGAGAGCAAAACACATGACACCGATAATCTGCGAGAAAGGCAAGAGAGGCCATCCCCTGACGGACGAACAGAAGGAAAGCAACCGGCAGAAGTCGAAGGTGCGCAGCCGTGTGGAGCACGTCTTTGGATTTATGGAACAGACAATGGGAGGTTTGGTGTTCCGAGGAGTGGGAATGATGAGGGCAAAAGCCAACATTGCATTGACAAACCTCGTCTACAACATGTGCCGACTGGTACAAATCAATAAATACCAACCAAATTTAATCGCAATACAATAAGCAGAATATCAGTCAATTACCCCCCCACCTCGCAAAAATATGGTAAATAATTCATTGTCAAATGGAAAAATAGTCGTATCTTTGCACCTGTAAACCGAATGTCAAACAACGGTCATCTGACAGATTAATGGGTTCTGTCTGATTGGATGGCTGAAAAGAATAAAAATAGAACCCACCAATAAACCACTAATCCTAATTCGGGACAGACAAAATGCAAAAAAATTTGTCCGTCCCGATTTTTTTTCGTTATTTTGCTTTTTGTGAGAGGAGTGTTTTCGTGCCGAAAAAACGTTATATCTAATTTTAATTGAAATAATTACAATAAAAATAGGGAATTATGAAAAAGGCTTTACGTATAGTGATGGCGCTGGTAATGGTGATTGGATTGGTGGGAGTTTGCGGTAGTGTGACCTCGTGCAAATCTTCGAACGAGACGATGTATTCGTCGAAGAAGAAAACCGCCAAGAAGATAAACCGCAACTACAAGGTTCGCGGCAACAACCAGCGCAACAGTTCGACCTATCATTCGTATTGATTTCCACAGCAATACGCGATGACGAGGAAAGCGGCTGTCTTTGCGCTTTTATTGTTGACGGCATACGCGGCAGCGGCACAGCTGTTCCGCGTTAGTGTCAATGCTCCCGCCCAGATGGGCAGGGATTTCTCTCTTTTGGTTTATGACGGCGATATGACGCCGCGCATTTTGAAGCCCAAAGGCAAAAAGGGCTTGGTCATCACCGGGGCGGTGAAGGGTGCGGTATATGCCGAGTTGAGGCATCCCAAAGTGGCTATGCCGCTGCCGTTCTTTATCGAAAACACCGATATATCAATATCATATAAGAGTGACAACCCCGAAACATCGCCCATCACCGGCTCGCGCATCAACAGCGAGCTGCGCTATCAACTGGAATTGAGTGAAGGCGACAACAGCAGCCTGGCTGAATACGTTCGAAAGAATCCGGCATCGCCGATTGCACCCTATATCGTCGACCGCTACATTTCGCCGTCGGCCGACTATGAAACCGTATCAGCGCTCTACAAACTGCTTGAAGGCGAGGCGGTAAAAGCCTATCACTATCGTCAGCTCGGGCAGCGGCTTAAGAACCTCGAAGCCCTAGCCGATGGCAAACGGATGCCCGACTTTGCCTTTACCGACCTGAAAGGGAACACCCTTCACCTCGACTCAATCCTGGTCGACGGCTGCCATAATATCATCGTGGTGGGCGCCACCTACTGCCGCCAATGCAAGAATATTGAAAAAGAGCTTTATAATTCCTTCCCGCTTGTGCATCCCGTAGTGATTGACATAGACCAACTGAAGGAAGGCTGGGACGCTCCGTTCCTGAAACAGCTGGAGATAGATCATATCCCCTACCTCATCCTGCTCGACAACAAGCGGCGGATTGTGGAACGCGACTTGCGGATTTGGCAACTCCAACGTATACTACAGAACTGATACTTTTTCAACCCTTTAATCTTTTTACCCTTTATAACCTCCTATGGAAACAACATTATATCCGATGAAATTTATGCCGCTCTTTAAGAATAAGGTATGGGGCGGCAACAAGATAAAAACGCTGGGTTTTGACTACGACCCGCTACCCAACTGCGGCGAGCTGTGGGCGTTGTCGGCGGTAAAGGACAACGAGTCGGTCGTCGCAAACGGATTTCTCGAAGGCAACACCCTCAACGAGGCGCTGGAAATATATATGGGCGAGCTGCTCGGCGAGAAGAATTACCAGCATTTCGGCAACGAGTTTCCGCTGCTAATCAAGATTATAGATGCCAACGACCGACTGTCGATACAGGTGCATCCCGACAACGAGCTTGCCCGCCAGCGCGGTATGGAGAACGGCAAGACCGAGATGTGGTATATCATTGAAGCTGAAGAGGGTGCAGAGATTGTTGACGGTTTCGAGCAGCAAGTGCTGCGCGAAGAGTATGAGAAATTCCTTGAACTGGGTCGCCTTGAGGATATACTGCACATTGAGCACCCGCAGAACGGCGACGTGTTCTTCATTCCTGCCGGCCGTGTGCACGCTTTGGGCAAAGGACTGCTACTTGCCGAAATACAGCAGTCGTCGGACACCACCTACCGCATCTACGACTACAACCGTCCCGACTCAAACGGCAAACTGCGCGAGCTGCATACCGCCGAAGCCCTCGACGCCATCAATTTCGCACCCACGAAAGACGGCAAGACCCACTACCGCTACTATCCCAACGACACCGTGCGCTTAGCGGAATGCCCCTATTTCACTACCAACCTCATCGCCCTCGACAAGCCGATGCGCAAGAATTTCGCACAGCTTGACTCGTTTGTCATATACCTCTGCACCGAAGGTATCGCGGCTGTGAAAGCGCTCGACACCATCTGCCCCATCCACGCTGGAGAATGCGTGCTGGTGCCTGCCGTAGCCGACACCGTGGAACTCTATTCCGAAGGACCGGCCAAACTGCTTGAGGTTTATGTCGACCCCAAGCAATGGAACGAGGAGGGCGTGAACCACACTCTTGATTTCGACTGGACGGCGCAATTTATAGGTGAACGCAATCCCGAGGAATACCTCAACGAGAAACTAGACGAATAGATGTGCGGCTGCGATCACTGCCATTGATTTTCAGTATCATTTCATACCAGTTTAGGATTCGTTTTTAACATTTCCAACTCAAATAAAGACGTTTTAGGGTTTTGTATTTTGCCGTAAAACGTCTTTTGTATAATTTTGCACACTTGTATTATATGAAACAATCCTAATAAGAAAATGAAAACCAGAATTATACTCGCATTTTTTCTCATCCTGTCACCCTTCGAATTGCATGCGCAGCAGGTGCTGACGCTCGAACAATGCCGTGAAAAAGCATTGGAGTCCAACAAAGGACTGAAAATGTCTGAGGAGAAGAAAGTTGAGACGGAAAACCTGCAAAAAGTGGCCTTGTGGCAGATGCTGCCGAAAATAGGAGCAACAGGAGGATACACCTGGATGGAGAAAAATATCAACCTGCTGAGCGAGGAGCAGAAAGACCGCATCAACAATATGGGTACCACGGTGCAGAACAACCTCGACCAATCCATCCGCGAAGAGACCGCCAACCTCCCGATAGGAGGAGAATTTATCGGCGACCTGCTCACCAACATACTCAACAACACTGACTTGAGCTCGTCGCTCAACAACATTGGACACGACATCACCCAAGGACTTGAAACCAACACCCACAACACCACATTCGGCGTGGTGACACTCACTCAACCCATATATCTTGGCGGAAAGCTTTTGGCTCTCTACAAAACAGCGTCGCTCCTGAACCACTTGTCAGGCATTGAATACGACAAGAAAAAAGAGGAGACCCTCATCGCCGTAGACGAAGCCTACTGGCAGGTGTTGAGCGTGAAGCACAAGAAAGAGCTGGCCGAGAAATACGCCGCGCTGCTCGACACGCTGAACCACAACGTCGAGGAACTGGTGGCAGCAGAGATGGCCACCAAGGGCGACCTGGCCAAAGTGCGTGTAAAATACAACGAAGCGCAAATGTCGCTGACCAAAGCCACCAACGGCCTTGCACTTGCCAAGATGCTGCTTGCGCAACGCTGCGGGATGCCACTCGACAGCGACTTCGATATTTCGGAATCAATTCCTACCCTAGCGTTGACCCAGAACCAAGATATCGATATGGAAGAGGTGTGGCAGAACCGTCGCGAGATGCAGATGCTGCGCATCAGCGACAGCATTTCGCGGCAGGGTGTCCGCATAGCCGCATCGTCGCTCAAACCTAACATTGCCTTCACCGGCGGCTACCTCTTCTCCAACCCCAACTTGTTCAACGGATTCCAAAACGAATGGGGCGGCACCTTTATGGCAGGTGTGGCGGTCAATGTGCCGATACTCCACCCTGGCGGCATTTATTCGGTCAAAGCCGCCAAAGCCAAGCGCCGCGAGATATCCTACCAAATCGAGGAAGCCCAGGAGATGATTGAACTGCAAGTAAACAAGATAAAGTATGAACTTGAGCTCGCATACAAAAAGATAGATCAGGCACAGAGCAACCTTGTACAAGCAGAGGAGAACCTGCGGCTGGCCGACGAGAGTTTCAAAGCAGGTATGTGCAGCAGCAGCGACCTGATGGCTGCACAAACCGCATGGGTATCAGCCAAAAGCGATGTGCTTGACGCGGAAATAGAAATAGAGATGAACTCGGTTTATCTTAAACAAGCAATTGGAAAATAAAACAACACAATAAAAATGAAAGAGAATAACAAGACATTGATTGCAGGCCTTTTGGCCATAATCAGCGCTGTGGCTATAGTAGCCCTTGTTGGTCTTTTTGCCATACATCCCCAAAAAGAGATGCTACTTGGCGAAGCCGACGCCACCGAATACCGTGTCTCAAATATGGTGCCTGGCCACATAGACCAAATATTTGTGAGCGAAGGCGATATTGTACGTGCCGGCGACACCCTTGCCCACATAGGCAGCCGCCAGGTCGATGCCAAGATGATCCAGGCAAAAGCCGCACGCAGCGCCGCCAGCGCCCAAAGCCGCAAGGCAAAGGGAGGAGCCCGCGACCAGCAGGTGCAGATGGCCTATCAGGTGTGGCAAAAAGCCCAAGCCGCCGAAGCCGTCTACAAGAAATCGTATGACAGAGTCAAAGGACTGTACGAAAAAGGTGTGGTTTCGGCTCAGCAATATGACGAAGTTGACGCAAAATACAAGGCCGCACAAGCCGACTGCGCTGCCGCCGAACAGCAATACCTGATGGCAAAAGAAGGTGCCCAAAGCGAAGACATTGACGCAGCGGCAGCACTCGTGAACCGTGCCGGCGGTGCCGTTGCCGAAGTACAAAGTTATCTCGACGACAGTTATCTTATTGCTCCTTGCGACGGCGAAGTGGTTGAAATGTACGTCAAAATGGGCGACCTTGTGGGTACTGGAGCCCCAGTGGTTTCAATACTGGACAGGAGCGACAACTGGTTTAATTTCAGCATCCGCGAAGACCTGCTTAAAGACATAAAAACAGGTCAGGAGGTCAAAGTGCGCATTCCTGCCCTCGGCGACAATACCTATCCCTGCACAGTTCGCAACGTGAAAGTTATGGCCAGTTACGCCACCTGGCGCGCCACCAAGACACTCGGTCAGTACGATGTCAAGAGTTTCGACGTGAAAGTCGTACCACAGGAGGAGATAGAAGGTCTGCGTCCAGGAATGACAGCAATACTGACCAAATAATAATGTAACTCTAGTATATAGGCGACTATGAAGCAAAGTGTTCTCAGAGTACTCTACCGCGAGTTGCGACGCATCTGGCTCAACCCCCGTTATTTCATAATAATGACGCTGGGCATTGCGTTCACCTTTGTCTTCTTTTCCACCATCACAAAAGAGGGACAACCCAAACGCCTGTCGGTGGCCGTAGTTGATATGGACGGATCCTATCTGTCGCGGCGCATCTGTCACGAAATAAACGCCACGCCTGGTGTCAAGGTGGCAGCCGTATACAACAACCACACCGAGGCGCGCAAGGCTATGCAACGCGGCGATATTTTTGCCTTCTACGAGATTCCCAAAGGCACCTACAACGACCTGCTGCAGTTCCGCTCGCCCCACTTTGTGCTCTATGTCAATTCCGCCTATATGCTTGCCGGAACGTTAAGCTACAAGCAGTTGGCGACGATGGGAATGCTTGCTACAGGTGCCGTGCAACGCGAAGTGTACCGTAAGAAAGGCTACAACGACGAGCAGATAATGGGTCTTATCCAACCCATTGAATACGACACGAGAAACATCGGCAACCCGTGGATAAATTACGGCAACTATCTGATGACCACCCTAATTCCAGCAGTTATCGCCTTTCTAGTACTGATGCATACGGCCTATGTGATCGCCCGCGAACGACAAGAGAAGACTGTAAAAAGTTGGTTGCGGCGCGCTGGCAACAACACTCTTTATGCATTGATAGGCAAGATGATACCCTATACCGTATGGTACACGCTACTCTGTCTTTTAGCCAACCTGATAATGTTCGGACCGATGGGGTTCCCGCTCGAAGGCAGTTGGATGCTGTTGGTTGTCAGCAGTATATTGCTTATATTCGCTGCCCAATGCGCTGGATGCTTTATTGCCTGCGCCATTCCCGATCCGCCACTAACTATGGGTATTAGCGCCCTATATAGCGCTATGAGTTTCTCTCTCAGCGGTTTCTCATTTCCCGTCGAGAGTATGCCCCGTTTCTTTTACAGTTTCTCATGGCTCTACCCCATCCGTCACTACTTCCGTAATTTTAGCGATATAGCCATTTACGGCAATGGTTTCAGCATTTGCTGGCCACGTTTATGCGCTTTGATGGCATTTGGAATACTGCTGATATTAGGAGCCTACCTGCTCCATTGGCAGCAAATGCGCGAGAAACGGCTTTCTGTCCAACATGTTAAAACCGATGTACTATGATAAATACACTCAGGGATATATGGACAGTATTCAGTATTGAGGTGCGGCGCGTATTTGGCGACCGGATGGTGTTGCTTATCTTCTTTCTTGCTCCTATCCTCTACCCCGTAATATTCTGCTATCTGTATCATAACGAAAATGTTGAAAATATGGCTGTGGCCGTTGTAGACGAGTCGCGAAGCGCCGACAGCAAGCGTTTCATACACAAACTTGACGCCACGCCTGAACTCACAGTGGCCTACCGATGCAGCAATCTCGGAGAGGCACACCAGCTGATGAACGACCACGAGGTGCGCTCGATATTCTATTTCCCAAAGGATTTCTCATCGCGTCTTGCAGAGATGCGCACAGCCAGGGTTATCGTTTTCAGCGATATGAGCTCGTTCTATTTCTACAAAGCTGCTCTTACAGGAGGCAACGCCGTACTCATAGACGAGATGCACACCATAGAATTGCAACGTTATGAGCAGGCGGGACTTACCGACGAAGAAGCAATAATACAGATGCAACCCGTGGTGATGGAAAATACCACATTGTTCAATCCCACAGGCGGTTACGGTAGTTTCTTCCTACCCTGCCTGATGATACTTGTATTGCACCAAACCATCTTCCTCGGCATCTGCATCCTTACAGGCGATGCTAACGAGAACCGCAAGTCGCTGCGTCTCATCCCGTCTCATTTGCGCCGTAAAAGCATCCAACGCGTCACTGTTGGACGCGCCCTGTGCTATCTGCTCATCTATGTGCCACTCTGCATACTCGACCTCTGGTTCATACCGCGATGGTTCCATCTGCCACAACTCGGCAACCTCTACACCATCCTGATTTTCTGCCTGCCTTTCCTACTTGCAGTCATCTTCTTTGGAATGACGGTTGGCAACCTCGTGGTGCGGCAGAAAATATCGCCGATGCTCTGCTTTGTATTCTTCAGCCTGATGCTTTTCTTCGTTTCCGGAATGGTTTGGCCGCAAGAGAGTATGCCTCGCTTCTGGTATCACTTCAGCTACCTGTTCCCCTCCACGCCAGGCGTGCAAGGTTTCGTTAAAATAGCCTCGATGGGAGCACCGCTATCAGAAGTACGAAATGATTATATGGCCCTCTGGCTGCAAGCAGCCGTCTATTTCTCAGCCTCAACGCTGATATTAAGTGCAAAGTTATTCCTGCGCCGGCGCAAGAACATCATTATCCACAATCTGCGTCAACGCCGGCAAATGTACCTTGAAGCACAGTACAAACGATAACCTATCCCTAAATCAACATAATTCCTATGCCAAAACCTTCAATCCAAATCTCTAATCTACGCCACTCGTTCAGTTCCAAAAACGCGCTGTGGATAGCACTTGTCGGCGGCATATTGCTGACCGGCATCATCACATTGGCGCACACAAGCAAAGGATGGGTGCTCGACAACGACTTTCACATAGTATACTCTTTGTCATCCAACGTCATACTCCTGTTTCTTATTCTCCTGTTCAGCTTTGCCATAATAAAAAGTCACCTCACGCTAACGTGGAAATACTCTATAGGCATTATCGGATCCATCATCATCGCCGTTGTCCTATCCACCCTGTCTGAATGGTTGCACAGTCTCATCTACAACGATATACTCATTTCAAATCCTGCCAGCATCAACCTTACGCGCGACATCGCTGTAGCCATCATTGCCATACTTATTTCACTTATACTTTACAGCATAACGCGGCGTTTGCAGATGAATATCGACAAAGAACAGCTGCAGAACGAAAATCTGCTTGTCCGCTACGAAGCACTTGAGAACCAGCTCGACCCACATTTCCTCTTCAACTCGCTCAACACCCTCAGCGGACTTATAGGCAACGACGACACCAAAGCTCAGCAATACCTGCAGCAACTTGCATCGACCTATCGCTACATAATGCAGGGCAAACGCCTTGTGACACTTGAGGAAGAGCTCGATTTTGTCCATTCCTACTGCCAGATGATGAGCATCAGATATGGTGAAAACCTGCGCTTCGAGCAGAACATCGACACGCATCTTCTGCACCATACAATTATCCCTATCAGCATACAACTCTTGATTGAGAATGCGCTGAAACATAACGTTGTCAGCAGCCGATACCCTCTTACAGTCCACATCGAGACGACACCGCAACACACAATCCGTGTAAGCAACCAGATGAGACCCAAACAAGAATACAACAACGGCACCGGTCTTGGTCTTGCCAATCTTGCGAAACGATACCGTTTGCTTTGCCGCACAGACATATCCATCACCGATACCGACAATACCTTTACCGTCGAAGTGCCACTTATTGACCCAGCCGAATCAGCAAAAATCCTAAGCATTTCGTTGGAAGGAGTTAAAAGAGACTGAAAGGCCTTAAAGTATATTCCTTCACTTCTAAGTTTCACCTAAATAGAAAAAATATGAAAGCATTGATAATTGAAGATGAACATATCGCCGCGCAAAACCTGAAACGCCTTCTCGCCGAAGTTGCGCCACACATACAGGTGAGCGACATCTTCCAGTCGGTTGAAGAAACCGTCGAATACTTCAACCATAAGCCAGACGTTGACATAGTCTTTATGGATATCCATCTCGCCGACGGGCTTGCATTTCATATCTTTGACCAAACAACCATAAACTGTCCTATTGTCTTCACTACAGCTTACGACCAGTATGCTCTCGACGCCTTCAAAGTCAACAGCATAGACTATCTACTCAAACCCATCAACAAGGACGACCTTGCACGCGCAATACAGAAACTCAACATATTAACTACTGACACTAGCCAACCGAATGCACTAAGCCCTGAAACAATAGCCTCGCTTATGGAAATGATGCAGCAGCACAAATACAAATCGCACTTCCTCATTCCCGTCCGCGACAAACTCATTCCGCTGCCTGTAAAGGAGATAGCATACATCTGCCTCGACGACAAGATAACACGCGCCGTCACTTTCAACGGACAGACTCACCTGCTTGACAAACCATTGGACACAATCTTCAACCAACTAAATCCGGCACACTTTTTCCGCGCCAACAGGCAATACATCATAGCGCACAGCGCCATCAAAGACATATCAATATGGCCACTCAGCAAACTACATATAACACTTACCGTTCCCACTCCCGAAAAAATAATAATTCCTCGTGCCAGAACCTCCGAATTCAAAGAGTGGTATACGGAATAAGAAAGTAACATAAACCACTCAAACATATTTATTAACCCTTTCCTTAACGGAGTGCAAATGACCTGTTTGCACTCCGTTCTCACTATTTTTTGTTAAAAATCATTAATAATGGTGATTGTGGGACGTGTGGACACTGCCTACTTTTGCCACAGAAACAGAAAGAATCGTTCTGTTTATAATCATTTGAGTTTAAACAAATAATACAATTTATATATGCGATTATTAAGTAAAATATTCAGCAACACACGCAAGCCGGAGGGATTCTTCGGACGTATGATGGTAAATGGTATGAACAGCGGTTCGCACGCACGAATGGCGGAATGGGGTCTCTCTTTTGTGAACATCAACGAGAGTGCCAATGTCCTTGACATTGGTTGCGGTGGAGGAGCCAATATTGCGCGGCTGCTTGCACGCTGTCCGAAAGGAATGGTGAAAGGTATCGACCACTCGCCCGTTTCGGTGAGGAAATCTACCAGGGTTAACGCCAGAGCAATATCTGACGGTCGCTGCATAGTAATGGAAGGAAGCGCATCAGCGTTGCCTTTTGCCGACAGCGAGTTTAATCTGGTAACTGCTTTTGAAACCGTCTATTTTTGGCCAAAGATAGAGGATTGTTTTCGTGGCATACACCGTGTGCTAAAGGATGGCGGACACTTCGTCATCGTGAACGAGGACGACGGCCTCACCGGTAATAACGATAAATGGGAGAAACTCATAGAAGGTATGCATACCTATACGCCCGACGAACTTCGCGCCCATATCACCGCAGCAGGTTTCAGCGACATCACCGTCAACTGCGACGAACAACACCATTGGTTATGTGTCATTGCAACGAAATAACAATTAAAAACAATATCAATAATGAAAACTGTATTTAGAACCATTCTTATGGCAGTGGCTTATCTCGCCACATTTATTCTTGGTGCAACGAGTGGAATCATCCATCCTGCATGTTATGCTTATATCGGCGCTTTGCTACCGCTGCTGACGGCATTCATTTATCTCTACACCTGCACTCTACTCCCACGCTTCGGGGCGGCGACAACGCTCAACGGATTCATAGTCGTGCTATTCCTGATAGCCGGTGAAGCGGATGTGACTTTCATCATCGGGATGGTGGCGCTGACGGCATTGGCCGAGATTATCAGAAAAATAAAAGGTTACGATACTTTAAAAGGCATCTGCTGGAGCTTCTTACCCTTCGCCTTTTCATTCTTCGCCTACACCGCCCACTGGTGGACCGACACCGAAGACTCGCTCGCTGCCGCCATCGAGGAGATGCCTGCGGGATACGACCAGCTAATGCAACCAGTCATAGATAACATACCACTTTTGATTGTCGTGCTGGTATTAACCATTCCCGTAGCTATATTGGGAATGCATATTGCAATGCGAACTATGAAGAAACAGACAATATTACTAAAATAAGGCTTAATCCTTACTGCCCGCTGATCGGATAGCCCCAAGACTGTGAATCCTTACAATCCTGTTTTTATCTGTGTCGGCAACATTACGAAGTTGTCCAATATAGGGGTTCACGAATTCCGGTCTGCGTTTGCCGAGGACACGGAATATCTCGGGTGCTTCCATCCGCACACGGTCATCGCTATCATATAACAGTTCAGCAAACAGCGGCATATAATCCTTATATGGATCTGAGATGTCAATAACGACGTAACGTATGGGATATTCTCCTCCCACTGTTCCTTGTCCCTTGTCAGTACCACAAGACTCTTGTATAGTTCTGCTTCGTTCATATTTTAATAACGCTACCGCCCTGTTTTTATTATACACGAACGGATTCGTTAAAAGTAGTGAGCGTCCATCTCGCAGATTATGCGTATCTTTGCAAAACGAAAGAATGATAATATGAGTGCTCTAATTATCGGAATATTACTGCCTTTGGTGGGTACGATGCTCGGTTCTGCCTTCGTGTTTTTTATGAAGAAGGATATACCTGACCGACTGCAGAAAACACTGTTGGGTTTTGCCAGCGGGGTTATGGTCGCAGCCAGCGTGTGGTCGCTGCTTATACCGAGTATTGAGATGGCGCGGGAGAGTGTCGTCCCAGCCGCTGTAGGCTTTCTGGCTGGTATAGCGTTTCTACTATTGATAGACGAGCTGACGCCGCACCTTCATATCGGCGCACAAAAGGCCGAGGGACCTAAGTCGAAACTATCACGAACTATGATGCTAACTCTGGCTGTCACCATACACAACCTGCCCGAAGGTATGGCAGTAGGCGTAGTCTTCGCCGGAGAATCGTATGGAATGTCGCTCAGCGCTGCACTTGCTGTAAGCATCGGCATCGCCCTGCAAAACATTCCAGAAGGTGCTATCATTTCTATGCCTATGCACGCTGAAGGTAATTCACGAGGGGAATCATTCCTTATCGGCACTCTGAGCGGAGTGGTGGAACCAATAGGTTCAGTGGCTATTCTGCTGCTAGCTGGAGTGCTCGGTGTGGCATTGCCCTATCTGCTGGCATTTGCTGCAGGAGCTATGATGTATGTGGTGGTCGAAGAACTCATTCCTGAGACCGCACAAGGCTGCCACACAAACCTTTCTACAATCGGTTTCGCCATCGGATTCGTCTTGATGATGGCAATGGACATCGTGCTGGGATGAAAAATAGTCCTTTCTTACTGCAAAATCACAACCGTACCCTGTAAAATATCCATTTGAAATCAATCTTTTTCAAATACTGTATATTACTGATTTCCAATCATCACACTGTATACAGGTTTACATACCCAAAGCTCATTATCGTTACTCTTATTATTAAATTCGTTATAAAAAATACCATTTTCAAAAAAATTAGTATCTTTGCAAATTATTTCAAACAAAAAACAATATGGAAATACTTTCAAACAGAATTCTCAATATGGCCGAGTCGGAGACTCTGGCTATGACCGCCAAAGCACGCGAACTCAAGGCTCAAGGCAAGGATGTCATAAGCCTATCGATTGGCGAACCCGACTTCAACACCCCCGAAACCGTTAAGGAAGCCGCCAAGAAAGCTATTGACGACAACTTCACACACTATCCTCCTGTGCCTGGCTACGCTGACCTGCGCGACGCTATTGTGACCAAGTTCAAACGCGACAACAACCTCGATTTCAAACCCGAGCAGATTGTTGTCTCGACAGGTGGCAAACAAGCTCTCTATCAGGTTGTCCAGTGTCTTGTAAATCCTGGCGACGAGGTCATCATCCCTACCCCCTACTGGGTGAGTTACAAAGAGATGGTCCGCATTGCCGAGGGTAAATGCGTATTCGTAAAGACCACCATCGAGAACGACTTCAAGGTTACTCCGCAGCAGCTTGAAGAGGCCATCACACCGCGCACCAAGCTGATTATGTTCAGCAGCCCGTCAAACCCCACCGGTATGCTATACAGCAAAGATGAGCTGAAGGCTATTGCCGATGTTGTGGCAAAGCACGATAACCTCTTTGTAGTTTCCGATGAAATCTATGAGCACATCAACTTTGTGGGGCGTCACCAGAGCATCGCTCAGTTCGAGAATGTGCGCGACCGCGTCGTTACCGTCAACGGTGTTGCCAAAGGTTTCGCTATGACTGGTTGGCGTATCGGTTTCATCGGTGCTCCGCTGGTAATCGCAAAGGCTTGCAACAAACTGCAGGGTCAAATCACATCTGCCACCTGCTCCATCGCCCAGAAAGCTACTGTACGCGCAATGCTTATCGACCCCGCCACAAGCGATGACATCATCAATATGCGCAACATCTTCCTGAAACGCCGCGATTTGGTTTACAAACTGCTGTGCGAGATTCCGGGCTTGAAGGTTCGTCTGCCACAGGGTGCGTTCTATTTCTTCCCCGAGGTAAGTTCCTACTACGGCAAATCATTCAACGGCAAAAAGATTGAGAACTCGACCGATATGGCATTCTATCTGCTCAATGAGGCCAACGTAGCCACCGTGATGGGCTCCGCTTTTGGCGACGACAGCTGCATCCGCCTGAGCTACGCCACCAGCGAAGACCTGCTTGTTGAGGCTTGCCGCCGCATTAAAGAGGCGCTGCAGAAACTACAATAACAGATACTCCTACAAAACATACCAAACACGGGTGTGCGGCTTAAAGCACACCCGTGTTGTTTTTATAAAACTATAAGGGCGGCCTCTCGGCCGCCCTTACTGAACAACATTAAATTTCTGAGCAATTATCCTGACAAGACTTTTCAAATGGTTGATGCTTTATGACTCAGAAAACAATCAGCATCGCTTTTATGTGTAATAACCAATTTTTCTGTGATATGTAGCGGATCAGTCAGCTTCGTATATCAGGAGTTCTCCATTGACATAGAGGAAGAGCATAGGATCTTTGTCTTTCTTTTTGAAAATCCAGCATCCGCCGTTCTCCCGGTCAATCTCGGTCTTGATATACTTGCGGCTGATTTCCTGCTCGGCCAATAGTTTGTCATTCTGGTCAAAGACTTGCAGATAAGTCTTGCCGTCCGTATCATTCACGATGGCATACATAATGTCGCCGCTGATGGCATAGCTGACCATATCCACATTGTAGGTATCATGTACATATTTGTGAACCACAACGACATCCGTAACGTGATAGTCATACCAGTAGGAGTTGCAATACACCCAGAATCCCGGCCAGAAGATGGGGCGCGGCGGCACAGGGTGCCAGAATATGGGGTGCATATGAATCATATGGTGATGATAGGGATGGTGGAAATAGGGTGCCGGATGCATAGGACGATGCGAGGGAGGCATCTGACCAGGTTGACCCGGGCGTGCGTAGGTGTGGCCAGGATGGTTCTGGGGATTCACAGTACCGCGACCATTGTTATTGCTGCCCGGTGCAGGAGGATTGCCGTTGCCGCGGCTCGAAGGACGCTCGAACGAGCGGTCGGAGCGATTTGAATGTGCAGAACCCATCTCGGAACGCGACGAGCGGTTGACCGGCGAAGAGCTGGACGGGCTTCCTACCGACGAACGCGAACTATTGCGATAGCTGCTGCGGTTAGCATTGCTGCGCGGCGAGCCATTGTCGCCACCAACGCTGCTGTGGCGCGATGAACTGCCACGATAGTCAACCGAGCCGCTGCGCGAACTCGACGAAGGACGCGACACCGAGCTGCTACGACTGCTCGAGGGGCTTGAAAATGAACTACGGCTACTCGACGAAGAACTGCTGCGCGACGAAGAGCCTGAATAGGAACTGCGGCTGCTTGACGACGATGAGCTGTGACCGCCGCCACCGCCGCGCGAACTTGACGAACTTGAGCTGTGGCTTCCACCGCCACGCGAGCCACCACCGCGGCTCTGAGCAAAGGCCGGGCTTGCTATCAAAACAGCACCAAGTGCTAAAATTGAAATCAATCTGCTGGTTTTCATAATATATCCTTTCTTTTTTGTGTTCGATTTGGTTTTTTGTTTATTGCCTTTCAGTTTTTATTGATTTATGGTTTGTTTCTTGTTTTCGATTTTTTCACGATGCAAAAGTACATACACTTCCACAAGTAAAACCCTCAAGGGGAACCTATTTTTCCCGAAAAATCTGGGAAAACCCGAAATAAGATAATAACCATCTATTTATCAAGGCGTAAACTATGACAAAAAAATCTGTTTCAATTAAAAATTTTTTCGTTTTTAAACCGCTATATTGTTTCACCTAGCAAAAATCTTTTCAAAAAATTTCAGGCGACTCTGTTATGTAATTGCTGAAAAAAGGATTTTGACCTAGCGTTGACCCAGAATTGACCTAGAGGGAGTAGGGGTCAAGCAGCTGTTTTGGCAACGAAAAAAATAGGCCATAAGTAAATTTATTTCTGTCTATCAGTTTTTTGTCGTATCTTTGCAAATTTGATACCTTAATATATATTCACTTTTTTTAGTATATGGAATTTAAACTCAACACAATAGAAGAAGCTATAGAGGATTTTAAAGAGGGTAGATTTGTGATTGTTGTAGACGACGAAGACCGTGAGAATGAGGGTGATTTCATTATTGCAGCAGAGAAAATAACACCTGAAAAGGTGAATTTTATGCTCAAAAACGGACGCGGTGTGTTGTGCGCTCCTATCACAGAACAGCGCTGCCACGAACTCAACCTCGATATGCAGGTTCACGACAACACGTCACTACTGGGTACCCCGTTCACAGTTACCGTCGACCTTCTGGGAAACGGCTGCACAACGGGTGTCAGTATGTACGACAGAGCTATGACTATCAAAGCTTTGGCCGACGATGCAACTACCGCTGACGACTTGGGTCGCCCAGGCCACATCAATCCTCTCCGTGCACGCAACGGCGGTGTGCTGGTGCGCGCCGGCCACACAGAAGCATCGGTGGATTTGGCACGTCTGGCAGGACTGAAACCTTGCGCCGCCTTGATTGAAATTATCAACGACGACGGCACTATGGCACGTATGCCGCAATTGCAGGAGGTAGCCAAGAAGTTTGGCCTTAAAATCGTCACTATCAAGGACCTGATCTCTTATCGCATCGCCCACGAGACAATGATCCGTAAGGAAGAGGAGGTTTTCCTGCCTACGGAATGGGGTAACTTCCAACTGATTGCCTATACCCAGCTCGACAATGGTGCAACTCATTTGGTTTTAAAGAAAGGCGAATGGACTGAAGGTGAACCCCTTATGGTGCGTGTACATTCAAGTTGCGCCACCGGCGACATCTTTGGTTCGTGCAAGTGCGACTGCGGCAAACAGTTGCATCGGGCAATGGAGATGATCGACAAGGAAGGCAAGGGTCTAGTCCTGTATATGAGTCAGGAAGGACGAGGCATAGGCCTTGTCAACAAACTGAAAGCCTACCACTTGCAGGAGCAGGGACTTGACACTGTCGACGCCAATCTGAAACTTGGTTTCAAGGCCGACGAGCGCGACTACGGCATTGGAGCTCAGATTTTGCGCGACCTCGGAGTTACGAAGATGCGACTGATTACAAACAATCCCGTCAAACGCAGTGGTTTGGAAGGTTATGGCTTGGAAATTGTTGAAACGCTGCCAATTGTCATAGAACCCAACCAGTATAACGAGAAGTATCTCAAAACTAAACAGGATAGAATGGGTCACACCCTTAATCTTAAATAGTTGATATATTTATAATTGCAATTGTATATTTAAATTAATAATAAAAATAAATTCTTGTTTTTAAAAAAGTTCGTATCTTTGCAGTTGCCAAAAAAGTATAAAAAACAGTAAAAAATGTTTGATTTCGAGACCACGCTTAGCGGCATAGAATATAAAGTGAGACAGCTGATTGAGGACAACAATCGGCTGAAAGCAAAGGTCTTGGAGCTTACAGAGGCTAACGAGGATTTAAACGAACAAATTAAAAACAAGGAAATAAAAATAAAAGAATTAATAGAAGAAACCCAAATATTAAAACTAAGGAATACGCTTGTACAGAAGGGCGATTCAGCAGAAATAAAGCTCAAGATCAATCAGTTGATCCGAAATATTGATAAAAGTTTGATGTTGTTGACAAAAATAGACTGACCTGATGGAAAATGTTTCTGTAACGGTGAACATATTGGAGCGGAGCTACAAGCTCTCCATAGCAGCGCAGGAAGAGAAATACCTGCGCGACGCTGCTGCACTTATCGACGCACAGGCCCGTATGTTCAAAAAACAGTTCGGACACAGGGATAATCAAGATTTGCTCGCTATGGTGTCGCTAGCACAGGTTACGGAACTTATCAAAACACAGGAAAGTCTGAAATATAAAGATGACGAACTGATAGAGAAGCTGACGGAGATTGACTCCGTATTAGAGAACAACCTGCATCCAACCCAAAACAGTTTGTAAACTCAACACCATTTACAAACCGAGTCTGCTCAGGGGTGGGTAGGTTGGCCTCCGTAAGGAGACCTAAAAGCTGAGACACCCGGCGCTCAAATCCTAAAGTTTCAGAGTTTACCATAACTCTTGGAGGGAAGCGGTGCAGGTTTTTTGCTGAAGAGATTGACACAACAGGCGGATTCCACCAAAATTATTTAAAAAGATATGAACATACTAATGATTATCATTGGATTGGTGGTGGGAGCCGGCGCAGGTATCGCAGCCACGACGACAATCCTGAGAAACAAATTGCTGGGAAAAAGCCAGCAGGTGCTGAAAGACGCTGAAGAGAAGGGTGAGGTTATCAAGAAAGATAAGATTCTGCAAGCCAAGGAGAAATACCTTCAAATGAAGAGCGAATTCGACAAGCAGGCAGCTGAACGCAACAGCAAACTGCAATCAGCAGAACAGAAAATGAAACAGCGCGAACAGGCTTTGGCTCAGAAGGTTGAAGACCTGCAGAAAAAAAGCAATGAACTGAAGACCGCAAGCGATAACCTGAACAGCCAAATTGAAGTGCTGAACAAACGCAAGGCTGAAACTGAGAAAATCTACAAACAGAGTGTCGAAAAGCTTGAACACATTGCCGGTTTGACGGCCGAGGAAGCTAAACAGCAACTGGTTGAAATGATGACCGACGACGCCCGTGCGGAGGCTTCAAACTCGATTATGGATATTGTTGAAGAAGCCAAGATGACCGCCAACGAGCAGGCTAAAAAGATTGTCATCGAGTCAATTCAACGTACCGCGACAGAACACGCTGTAGAGAATACAGTAAGCGTATTCAACCTTGAAAACGAAGAGGTTAAAGGCCGCATTATAGGTCGTGAGGGTCGCAACATACGTACCCTTGAGTCGTTGACTGGCGTTGAGGTTATTATCGACGACTCGCCCGATGCCATCATTCTGTCAAGCTTTGATCCGATTCGCCGCGAAATTGCACGCCTGTCGCTCCACAAACTGGTTACCGACGGCCGTATACACCCCGCACGTATCGAAGAGGTTGTCGCCAAGACACGCAAACAAATTGAGCAGGAAATTGCCGAAGTGGGCAAACGCACCTGCATCGACCTGGGTATTAACAATATGAACCACGAACTTATGCGTATGGTGGGACGTATGAAATACCGTTCGTCGTATGGTCAAAACCTGCTGCAGCACAGCCGTGAGGTCGCCAATCTTGCCGCTACAATGGCTTCGGAACTTGGCTTGAATCCCAAACTGGCAAAACGCGCCGGCTTGTTGCACGATATCGGCAAAGTGCCTGAAAATGAGCCCGACCTGCCGCACGCAATACTCGGTATGCATCTGGCCGAGAAATACAAAGAGCACCCCGATGTTTGCAACGCCATCGGAGCTCACCACGACGAGACCGAGATGACAAGCCTGTTGTCGCCCATCATTCAGGTGTGCGATGCCATCAGCGGTGCACGTCCGGGTGCCCGCCGCGAAGTTGTCGAGGCTTATATCAATCGTCTGAATAAACTCGAGGAAATGGCAATGACCTATCCTGGTGTTGTTAAGACCTACGCTATCCAGGCCGGTCGCGAACTGCGCGTCATTGTAGGCGCCGAGAAGGTGAGCGATGCCGAAGCCAACAAGCTGAGCTACGACCTTTCGCGTCAGATTCAGAGCGAGATGACTTATCCCGGTCAAATCAAGGTGACGGTGATCCGCGAAACCCGCGCCGTAAACTACGCAAAATAATTGTTTAAGCAACTGATACTATGTTGAATTTCATCCATTGGAATGTAGACCCTATCATTTTTAATATTGGCTCGTTTGGGGTGCGCTGGTATTCGTTGGGATTCCTGCTGGCATTCCTCTTGGGTTATTACATAATAGCCAAGATGTTTAAACGGGAAGGGGTTGATGCCAAATATCTTGAGTCGCTGCTGATATATATGTTTGTCGCAGTTTTGGCAGGCGCACGCCTGGGACATTGCCTATTCTATCAGCCTGATTATTACCTTTCCGGGAACCATTGGATAGAAATCATCCTGCCTTTCGGCAAGGAGGCCGATGGCTGGCATTTTACAGGCTATCAAGGACTTGCAAGCCACGGTGCCGCTATAGGCATATTGGTCGCTATGCTGCTCTATTTCCGCAAATATAGGATGAATCCCGTCTGGATTGTCGACCGTATGGTTATCGTCATAGCCTTGGGCGGTGCATTCATACGGCTTGGCAATCTGTTCAACTCTGAGATTTACGGCATACAAACCGACCTCCCGTGGGGATTTATCTTCGACCTAAACAAAGAGACTGTTCCCAAACATCCCACACAGCTCTACGAGTCTATAAGCTACTTTATTATCTTCCTTGTCTGCATACTTGTATATCGCAAGAAGGACGGCAAACTACGCCCCGGAGCACTCTTCGGTTGGTGGCTTATAGCATTGTTCGGAGTAAGACTGATGATAGAATTCGTAAAGGAGGAACAAGTCGCCTTCGAGAAAGGAATGACTCTCGATATGGGCCAATGGCTGAGCATCCCGTTTATCCTGCTGGGCGTAATAATGTGTATTTTGGCATACAAGGGTAAATTCAACGGACATACAATATTGAAAAAGGACGAGAAAATATTTATAAAATAAGCTACTATGAAACAGTTGATTTTAATACGCCACGGCGAAAGCGAGTGGAATAAGCTGAATCTTTTTACCGGCTGGACAGATGTCGACCTGACCGAGTTCGGCCGCAAGGAAGCCTACGAAGCCGGCAAACTGCTCAAGAAAGAGGGCTACAAACCTGAAATGTGCTACACCTCTTACCTGAAACGTGCCGTACGCACCCTCAACCAGGTGCTAGAAGCTATGGATATGGACTATCTCCCTGTCGAGAAAAGCTGGCGCCTGAACGAAAAAAGCTATGGCGCGATACAAGGACTGAACAAGGCTGAAACTGCCAAAAAATATGGCGACGAGCAGGTGCTTTTGTGGCGCCGCAGCTTCGATGTGCAGCCTCCGGCTCTTGATTTGCACGACGAGCGCAGCCCCCGTATGGATGCCCGCTATGCTGAAATGAGCGACAGCGAGATACCGCTGACCGAGTCGCTCAAGGACACCATTGCTAGACTGATGCCTTATTATAAAGATGTTATTATGAAATCTTTCGACCGCTACAACACCGTTATGGTTGTAGCTCACGGCAACAGTCTCCGCGGCATCGTCAAGGAGCTGCGCGGTATGTCGAACGACGAAATTATCAAGTTCAACATACCTACCGCAGTACCCTATATTTTTGAATTTGACGACCAGATGAAGCTGCAAAAAGAGTTCTTTTTAGGCGATCAAGACGAAATACGTCGCAAAATGGAAAGCGTTGCTAATCAAGCATCCAAGAAGTAATTTCGACTGTTTTTTTTCTTAAATGGAAAAAAAATTTGGTCAGGTTGTAAAAAGTTAGTACTTTTGCAGCCGATTTCAATGAGGAAAGAATCACTATTCCGGCAGCTCGGAACGAGTAAATTCAACATTGACCACGGAGAGGTG
>DBXH01000038.1:0-207 GCA_002309335.1 Bacteroidales bacterium UBA1217
CGTGTTCACACTCTAAAGGATTCTTAGGGCCGCGCTGTATGCGCGGCCTCAGGATAGTTAAATGCCGCCCGCGCAGCGGGCGGCATTTTTTAGACATTTTTACTAGTCAAACTAGTTGTAATAGAGATACTAGATCCCTATGAAACAAACCACTTTGTGCTATCTCGAGCGCGGCAGCCAGTACCTGATGCTGCACCGCGTGAAAAA
>DBXH01000038.1:245-2150 GCA_002309335.1 Bacteroidales bacterium UBA1217
ATTGGGGTGGGAGGGAAGTGTGAAGCTGATGAAAGCCCCGACGAATGTATGCTGCGCGAAGTTAAGGAAGAGACGGGTCTTACGGTCACTTCGTGGCGCTATCGCGGTATAGTCACCTTCATCTCCGACATCTGGCCTTGCGAGTATATGCATCTCTTCACTGCCGATAGCTGGGAAGGTAAAGAAACCGACTGTGACGAGGGTGATTTGCAATGGATTGACAAAGAGCGCCTGTTCGACCTCACTCTTTGGCCCGGTGACCGCATCTTCCTTCGTCTTATTATGGATCCGCAGCAGCCGTTCTTCTCCCTTAAATTAGTCTATAAAGGTGACGACCTTGTGGAGGCTAAATTGGACGGAAAACCTTTGCCGTTATAGTTTTTAGCTGTTGATGAACTTCTAGAGAATGTTATTGATCCGTTGCTAATGTCCGCTTAGTGGCGGGATTTGGTGCTGTAGGTAGAAGTTCGCGTGTTTTCGTATTGCTTGCCGCAACGCTGGCAGGTGCGTGTTCTGGAGTGTTGCGAAGTTGTTGTGGCCACATCGACTTTCTCGCGCTGATAGTGTTCGGTGATGTGCTTGGTATTGGTAGCGTAGTCCATATGCTCTTCGCGTCTGACGAAGCGGTCTTCGGTGTGGGTGCTGTGCGTGGTATTCGAGTCGGTTACACCCCAGTGCCCTTTTTCGTGTCGGGCCCAATAGCCACAGTGAGGACAGATGTCTGGCTCAATCCTCTTGTAGATAAAATGTGATTCGGCGCAGCACGCAACCAGCACTATTATGCACAGTAACAGATGCCAGAAGTTGAAGCCGCCGTCGCCTAATACGTCGGTGACAAAGAATGAGTAGAAGCCTGTCAGCAGGATTGTGAGGATGGCAAAGAGATAGCCGAATCGTCTGGGATTATTTGTATAAAGCAGTGGGTAGGCCAATGTGTATGCCATCAAGGGTATTAGCGGCAGGAATATTACTGTCATCATCTTCATATCCAGACCGAACGCCACCAGTAAACCTGCAATAGGAAGCATCAACAGCAGGTTGAACACTTTCTTGCGTCGAGAGGCGGATACCATAAGCAGAATCACAAGCAGTGCCGCAATTATGCCAGCCGCCACGAATGCCCACCTGTAGATGTTGTGTATGGTCTGTTTGGCTGTTCCATTACCGTCGCTTGCAATAGTGCGTTCTATTGCTTGGTTTTCAAGTTTTTCCTCGCTTATAGGTTCTATCCTTGCCAGCGACGATAGCTGTATCCATCCGTAGTGGTCTTTGCGCTTGCCACCCTTGCTGTAATTAATATGGTGTATGTGTACCCACTTTCCGTTTGTCTCTGTAGCAGCAACGGTATCGCCTTTCTGCAGACCACCGTAGATGTCTTTCTTGTTGACTTTGGCGTGTTTGTAGAGAGGTGATTTCTCTACGGCTACCACATAATAGTCTTGTGTGTCGGCGGGGTTATTGCTGCCACAATAGACCATATCCTCCAGCCGGCACCATCCCTGTTGCACGCTTCCTTTCACCCGGCCTTTCAGCACTCCCCATTGACCTGTACTGTCTATCTGGCTGACTTTGCGACGCCCTACTCCGCCGCCGATTGTGCCTATCAGCTGTGCCGTGTCGGATGGCGAAGTGTACATCTCAATGTCGTCGTATGCAATGTAGTATTTAACAGCTGTATCGTCGGTGCAAGCTGTCAAAAGTAGTGCAAGTAGTGAGATAATCAAACCCGTTTTCTTCATAATAATATTGTTTTTGTTAAGTGATTTTTTTTGTCTGTGTCGCGTGACCAGTCAATGTATAGATGTGGACCGGTTATGCATTTATAAAAAAAAGTGTCGAATTTTCCTCCGACACTTTTTCTCTCTAACAAGGGTTGTTTGCTTATTCAGCGTTAATGATGGCTTT
>DBXH01000038.1:2193-41844 GCA_002309335.1 Bacteroidales bacterium UBA1217
CCCTGAACTCTCACTTTTCTTCTCTTGACTTTTTTGTTAGCATTAATACCCATAATACACTATATTTTTTTGTTCAACTTCTTGATTGTTAATCAGAAAAGGAATAATTCTTCTCCGAAAAGGTTTTGCAAAGATACATCAATTATTTGGACTGAACAAATATTTTTCTATTTTTAACGATATTTATCCTTCAAGATGTTCTTTGCGTAGCAGATCGTTAACGGTCTTTACGGGGTTGAAAGTTGCCAGAGGCACCTCTACAAACAGAGTTATCCATTCGGCCATAGCTCCGTTCCACAATCCAGGCAATTCCTGAGATTTCAGCGTTACAGCACCTTTGGTTTTCTTGCTGATAAAGCCTGTCTCAGGGTCGACATATTTTCTTAAGTCAAATCGACGCCCGTTGTAATCTTTGGTGGCGCATACAAGGTCTACAGGGTTGAAGTGGGTTGAGGAGGTTAGTATCCTTTCCTGTTCGGGGTCTTTGCGGTTTATCTGTGCTGTTTCTACAACCTGTAAGCTCTTGATTCCTCGGCTGTTCTCTGTGAAGAATGGGCCGCCTCCCGGTTCGCCCTGGTTTTTTACCATTCCGCAGATTCTCATAGGACGGTTCATCTTCTGGCGAAGCAGTTTTATCTGTTCGTTTGCGGACAGTTTTGTAAAACCGTCAGGCAATGATATTTTCAATTTGTTTTTTGCAAACCGGGCTATTTCCTGTATTTTTTTCTTATCTGGTTTCTGGTTCAGAATGCGCAAATATTTGAATGTCTGTGATTGCAACTCCATCAGTAGTCCGGCCAACACCTGTTTATAGATTATCGTTGTGTGCTTCATCCAGTCGGGCACAACGTTGTCTATATTCTTTATAAATATAAGGTCGGCGTTACATTCGTTGAGATTCTCAATAAGAGCACCATGTCCACCAGGACGGAACACCAGTTGCCCGTTGTCATCACGTATTGGGTTGTTATACTCGTCAACAGCGATAATGTCAGTATAATGCTTTTGTTCCGAGAAAGTTATGTCGAGTTTGATGTTGAGATTAGACTCGTAATACTTCTTGACTTCAGCAATCTTTTTACGGAACAAAGGTCTGTGTTCGGGCGATACGGTGAAATGCAGATGCACTTTGCCGTCGTCACAGCGAGCGTATGAGGCACCCTCAACAATATGCTCCTCGAGAGGGGTGCGGCTAATTTCGCCGTAACGGTGGAATTTCAGAAGGGCCTTGGGTAGCGAACCATATCCGAGATACTGTTCTTTAAGGAGATAGTTGATTACGGTGGTGAAATCTCCGCGGTCCATATAATCGCCGAAATCAAGCGACGAACGCTCCATACAGTCTTTCAAGTCCTCGAAAAAGGCAAAGGTGCGAATGTGTTGAAGAAACTCTTTTACCGTAGGGAACTCTTTCTCAAAGTTGTATGCTACACCGAAATATGTCGATGAGAAGGCGTAAAGGTCTTTGAACATTCTTGTGGCAGCACCAGAGGCGGGAACGAATTTAAGTATCTTCTTTCCCTTTGCAAGACTCTTGTATGCAGATGAATAGCGCATAATTTCGCTGTCAGACATACGTATGATACCGCCATTATCTACGGTGGCGGCATCAAGTAGTTTTGTTTTTGGAAATCCTTTGCGGAAATTCTCTATCTGCAGAAGCGTTTTTTCGGGCGTAAGACCCATACTTGCAATTTGTTGCAAGTCTTTTTCTGAAAACATACTACTCATATCGCAAAACTATTATTTTAATTGCGATAATCGCGGTGAATTTCTGATTCCAAGTTAATTGTGGAGTAAACGGTGTCACCTTCTTTTAGACGAATAGTATTGTTGCCCTTTCTGTAGCAGTAGAACAAATCCTGGGTATAGGTTTCGTCATAACCAGTCTCATATTCTGCTGACACATTGAAGATGGCGGGTGCAGTAAATGACGTCGTGTATTGGCCGAGAACGTCGGTGTATCCCTCTGCATTTACAGCGCTGCTATTAATGTCAATTTTCACAAAAACGCCCTGAACTGGCAGATGTGTTTCCTCGTCAACGACGGTGATTTGAACATAGCAGTTTGTGTCTTTGTCGCAAGAGGCAAAATAGAGAGTTGATAATCCGCCTATTAAAATCAGGCATACAATGGACAAAATTTTTTTCTTCATAAAATGAAAATTATTTAGTGCTATTACATTTTTTTTCACTATTTTTGCAATGCAAAATTAATAATTTTATATGGTATGAAAATAAAAAATATGACTTTTTTGTTGCTTTTTTTTGCAACATTAACTTCTTGTCAAGCTCAAACTGCTAATAATCAATCAAAAAACGTCGAAAAAAAATATTATGTTTTGATTGAAACTTCTTATGGTAATATGACCGTTGAGCTCTATAATGAGACTCCAAAACACCGCGATAACTTCCTAAAGTTGGTAAATGAAGGCTTTTATGACGGATTATTGTTTCATAGAGTGATAAATAATTTTATGATTCAGGGTGGTGATCCTAAGTCGAAAGATGCTAAACCTGGTCAGCCGTTGGGCGATGGTAATCTTGGTTATACAATTCCGGCCGAGTTTGTGCCTGGATTGATTCACAAAAAGGGTGCGCTCGCCGCTGCTCGTCAAGGTGACGTAGTGAATCCGACCAAGGCTTCTTCGGCTTGCCAATTCTATATCGTTCAAGGCAATGTGTGGCCGCAGGAACGTTTGCAGATGATGGCTCAACAGATGCATAAGACCTTTGACAAACAGCAAATTGAGACATATACTACAGTCGGAGGAACACCACATCTGGATTATGATTATACTGTCTTTGGTCAAGTTATAGAAGGCCTTGATGTGATTGATAAGATTGCTGCGGTTAAATGTGGCCCTGGTGATCGTCCATTGGAAGATGTAAAAATGAAGATAAAAACAATAGAACGCAAATAACGGCGTTATAGACCAATATTTATTTCAGGATTATGAAGTTGAAAAATATAGAGGATTTCATTTACGAAATTCAGGTGGCATCTCTTGAAAAGGCGATGGATAGAGCTGCTTTTGTTGAGCAGTTCCGTATTAAGTATCTGGGTAAAAAGGGTTTGATAAGTGAACTTTTTGAAGAGTTTAAGTCAGTGCCCAATGACCAGAAAAAGGAAATGGGACAGGCGCTGAACCGTCTTAAAAACGCTGCTCAGGCTAAGATTGAAGAATTTAAGGCTAGTGTGGATCAGATGGAGCAGCAATCGCAAACAAATGATTTGACTTTGCCGACAGATTATTCGGAGGTGGGAAGCCGTCATGTGCTGTCTGTTGTGATGAATGAAATTATTGACATTTTCTCGCGCATAGGCTTTACTGTCGCTGAATCAGTTGAGATTGAGGATGATTGGCATCTTTTTTCGGCTCTTAATTTTCCGCACGACCATCCTGCTCGCGATATGCAGGATACTTTTTTTGTGGAAAAAGAGGAAGGCAAACAGGAAGTTGCTCTTCGCACCCATACGTCGTCTGTGCAGGTGCGAGTGATGGAGAACAATAAGCCTCCAATCCGAATAATTGCTCCCGGGCGTGTGTTCCGTAATGAAGCAATATCAGCTCGCGCTCATTGTATCTTCCATCAAGTTGAGGCGCTATATGTGGATAAGAAAGTCACTTTTGCTGATTTGAAACAGACGTTGCTGTATTTTGCCAAAGAGATGTTCGGCGAACAGACTCAGATCCGCTTGCGTCCTTCATATTTCCCGTTTACCGAACCGTCGGCCGAGATGGATATATCTTGCAATATTTGCGGCGGCAAAGGTTGCAACATTTGCAAAGGTACAGGATGGCTTGAAATCCTAGGTTGCGGAATGGTTGATCCGAATGTATTGGAGGCCTGTGGAATTGATAGCAAGGAGTTTAGCGGTTTTGCTCTAGGTATGGGAGTTGAACGTATGGCAATGCTGAAATATCAAATACGGGATTTACGCCTTTATTTCGAAAACGATCTCCGATTCTTGCGTCAGTTTGATGCCATTGTTTAAAAGGGTTTTGGTACTTAAATATCTTGGACTATGTCGTTTATAGATATTGAGAATATGGAATTCTACGCCTATCACGGATGCTTTGACGAGGAGTCGAAGATAGGTACGCGATTTCGAGTCAATTTAAGGATGGATGTAGATACTTCTCGAGCGCAAGTATCTGATAGCATAGTCGATACTGTAAATTATCTTTCTGTATACCAATCTGTGAAAGATGAGATGATGAAGCCGTCTCATCTGCTAGAGAATGTTGCAGACCGAATTGCGTCAAGAGTGTTGGTTGACTATGGTGATGTGGCGCACGTATGGGTGAAGGTGACAAAACTCAATCCTCCATTGGGAGGTAAGATGGAAGGCGTTAGTTTGACAATAGAGAAAAAGCGCTAAATCAAGCCATTGTCGTGAAAACTGTAATAGTCGGGATGGTTGTTTTCGTCAATACCGACTATTAAGTGTTCTATTAGTTTAATATTTAGTAGTTTTCCGGCATCCAATATTCTGCAAGTAAGAGCTTTATCTTCTCGACTGGGTTGTAAAATTCCAGAAGGGTGGTTATGAACCACAGCGATAGATACTGCGTTCTTTTCCAGTGCAGTAGCGAATATGCGACGTATGTCTACAGGAGTGTTTGATATTCCGCCTAAGGAAATTCTTTGTTTGAATAGTACTTTGTTTTTGATGTTCAGATAGATAGCCCAAAATTCTTCAACTGGTAAATCTAAAAGCGAAGGACTTATGTAATTGAACAAGGATAAACTGTCTTTAAAATAGTATTCCTGCTTGTTGATGTTGTCGCTTAACATTCTGTAACCAAGCTCTAAAGCAGCAATTATAGATACGGCTTTTGCTTCACCCATACCTTTGAAGTCGTGAGTCAGTTCTTTTATTCCCTGGCGAGAGAGGAGCGAGAGGTCGTTGTCGTTGCTTTTCAGAATCTCTTTTGCCAGATCTACAGCACTTTGACCAACAGAGCCGCTGCCGATAAGGATGGCTATCAGCTCGGCGTTGCTAAGTTCCTTTTTGCCTTTGGCAATAAGTTTCTCTCTAGGTCGGTCCTCCAACGCCCAGTCTTTGACGGTTAATGCAGACTTTCTTTCTTTGGAATCAGATGGTTGGGTGTTATTTTCCTTGTTGCCCATATTTGGATATTTTTGTGCAAAAGTACATATTTTTTTTGAAAAACGACGATTCTTTTGCGGAATGGAGACGGGCATAAAATATGCGTAAACCCAGAATTGACCCAGAATTAACCTAGAAGCGAGCCTATGGGATGGATGGTGAAGTGTGGGAATAGACGAGTTTTGTGGGGCGTAGAAGGAGCGTGAAAATTTTTCATTCGGCAAGGGTTGATTTTTAGCATTTTAATAGTTGTTATATTAAATATTAATGTTTTTTTTCAAAAATATGTTGCAGAGTCAATAAATTTTCTTATTTTTGCATATTCAAAATGTAGAATAACTAAAAAAAACTTTAACACGTAAGATATGCAGAATAAAGGACTTATCAGATTTTTAGCAATTGCTTTTGTGCTTGTATGTTTGTTCCAATTGTCGTTTTCTTTTGCGACACGGAGTGTGGAGAACAAGGCTAAAGCAAGTGCTGCGAAGTATGTAGAGAGTGCGCAAGGAAAGAGTGATATCGATGCTTGCCTTAAAAGACAGGTAAACAGCGATATGAGTGCTGCTGAGATGAAAAACTTGACGGCGATAGTTACTGACTCACTGCGTGCAACTAAAGAAACTTACTACCTTGATTCTATGGCCAATGAGAAGGTCTGGATGGGATTTACCTACAAAAAATGCCAGGCTCGCGAAATCAATTTAGGTTTGGACCTCAAGGGTGGTATGAATGTGATGCTTGAGGTTTCGACGGTTGATGTCGTTAAAGCTCTTGCCAACTACACTAACGACGAAGTTTTCAATAAGGCTGTAGAGATGGCTTTGGAACAGCAGAAAAAGTCTGTCAACGAAGATTTTGTCAGTTTGTTTTATGATGCAATTGTTTCCATCAAGCCGGATGTTCGTCTTGCAGGCTATTTCAGCAGCCAGCTGACGGGGACAACCCTTAATGATGACAACAATACGATTCTTTCGAAACTGAAAGAGGAGACCAGCAGTGCATACGACAGAACGTATGAAATTCTGCGCAAACGTATTGACAAGTTTGGTGTGGCACAGCCCACTATTCAGCGTCTGCAGGCTTCGGAGCGTATTTTGGTTGAGCTGCCTGGTGTAAAGGATCCGCAGCGTGTTCGTAAACTCCTCAAGGGTACTGCCCAGTTGGAGTTTTGGGCTACTTACAGCGGTGATATGGCTGACTCTCGCTATCTGAATGAATATAACAGAGTTTCGGGTTATTTGACTGCTACTGACGAGTATTTGGCTTCGAGAGGCAATTTGAATGCTGAAGTTGCTGATTCCAATGCTGTTGCCGAAGACAGTGTGGATGTTGACGAGACTTTGGCTCCTGCAGTTACCGAGAGCGATCCGCAGAGTGAGCAATATAAGAAGGACCATCCGCTGATGTCGCTTTTTGCACAATGGCAGGGTTATCCGGTTTATCCTCCTGTTGTGTTCCGTGCTGTCGAGGCCGATACCGCTACGGTGAACCGTATGATTGCCGAGGGTGTGAAGGCAGGCAAAGTTAACGCCCGTGAGGTTAAATATCTGTGGTCGGTGAAGCCGATTGAGGAGGGCTCGAATGTTTTTGAGCTTTATGCTATAAAGATTGAGGACTATGACCGCAACACTAACCTGCCGAAGGCAAAGCTTGACGGTAGTGTTATAACTGACGCCCGTCAGGATTTCAGCAACACGGAGGGTAATGAGATTTCTATGACGATGAATTCGGAAGGTGCTCACGCCTGGAAGAACATCACTCACGACAATGTCGGCAAATGTGTTGCCATCGTTCTTGACGACCAGGTGTATTCGGCTCCCCGTGTGAATGGTGAGATTGCCGGTGGCCGTTCTTCGATTACTGGTAACTTCACTCTGGATGAGGCCAAGGACCTTGCCAATGTGCTTAAGTCGGGTAAGCTTCCTGCTCCCGCCCGTATAGTCCAAGAGGCCGTTGTCGGTCCTTCGTTGGGTCAGGAGTCGATCCACAAGGGATTGGTTTCTTTCATCCTTGCATTTATTATTGTACTTATTTATATGGTCATTTTCTATAACCGTGCCGGTTGGGTTTCGGTTGTGGCATTGGTGACCAACGTGTTCTTGCTAATGGGTGTTTTGGCATCGATTGGTGCTGTTTTGACTCTGCCTGGTATTGCGGGTATTGTGTTGACGATGGCAATGGCTGTCGACGGCAACGTGATTATATATGAGCGTATCAAAGAAGAATTGCGTGCAGGCAAGAGTCTTGCCAATTCTATCGATGAAGGTTTCAAGAACGCTATGTCGGCTATTATCGACGGTCAGGTGACAACATTCCTTCTGGGTCTTGTGCTGATCATGTTCGGTTCTGGTACCATCCAGGGCTTTGCTGTTACGCTGTGTATCGGTATTGTCACCTCGCTGTTCACTAGTATCTTCATTACCCGTTTGGTTATTGATTGGATGCTGAACCACAAGAAGAAACTCAATTTCTCGTTCAGCTTTACTGAAAACTTTATGCGCAATGCCAATGTTGACTTTATGGGCAAGCGCAAGATGTTCTATATTATTGGTGTCTGTGCAATCGTTCTTTGCTTCGTTGGTATTTTCGGACGTCATCTGAGTATGGGTATTGATTTCACGGGTGGCCGTACCTATGTGGTGCGTTTCGACCAGGATGTCAATGTTGTCGATGTCCGTGCAAGCCTTGCAAGTGAGTTTGATGAGGCTCCCGAGGTCAAATCGTATGGTCCGAGCAATCAGGTCAAGATTACGACCAACATTGTTGCTGCCGACTACTACGATGCCTATCGTGAGGCCCACAATCTGACGGCAACCGACACGATTACCGATGAGATGGTTATCAACGAGAAGCTGTTTGCCGGTACGAAGCAGTACTTCAACAAGACTGACGACGGCAAGGAGATATCGTTGCAACAGTTTGCCGATGCTGAGGTTTATCCCTACGGTATCATCCAGTCTGAGCAGGTAGAGGCTACGATGGCTACGGATATGAAGCGCAACTCGATTCTTGCTGTGTTGGGCGGTCTGTTGGTTATCTTTGCTTATATTGGAATTCGTTTCAAGAGCTGGCGTTTTGGTATTGGCAGTGTGGCTGCTTTGACACACGATACTATACTTATTATAGGTATGTTCGCCTTGTTGCGCGGATTGCTGCCGTTCAGCTTGGATGTTGACCAGTCGTTCATTGCTGCAGTATTGACGGTGATAGGTTATTCTATCAACGCTACGGTGGTTATCTTTGACCGTGTCCGTGAAAACAGAACGCTTTATCCGAAGCGTGACCTGATTCAGCATATGAATGATGCAATCAACGCTACTTTGGCACGTACTATCAACACTTCCGGCACCACATTCTTCACGTTGCTTATGATGTTCGTCTTCGGCGGTGAGGTTATCCGCGGATTCATTTTTGCATTGTTGGTCGGTGTGGTTTGCGGTGTGTTCTCGTCGGTCTGCCTTGCTTGCCCGATAGTTTACGAGGTTAGCAAGAAGCGTGAGGCCAAGAGACTCAATACTGTCAATAAATAAAGATAAAAACATTATATTAGATAGATGGACTTCTGGGATATCATCATAACAATAGCTATACTGGGTGTAGGCAGTCTTCTTACCGGCGGCAAAAAAGGTAAGAAGGCTGCTCCGCAGCAGTCTGCATCACCCCGTCCGGCGGCAAATCCACATCCGTTCCAGAGTATTTTTGAGACGGAAGAGGATTCGGTTTATGATGAAGAATGGAGTTCGGACGACGTCGAGGAGTTTGTAGAAGATAAGCCTGCAGAGGATACGTACTTTACCTACGAGAATCCGCGTGAATGGTCAGAGGTTCGAACAGAACAGCTGGAGCCTGTCCGTATTCAGAATGACACAGCAGAGCATCCTAGAGTGTTGGGTGAGGAGTTTGACTTAAGGAAGGCGTTTATCTATCAAACGATAATGGAACGGGTTGAATGCTGAAAGGTATTCAATTTGATGCTGAAAAATAATGAAATAAAATAAATAATTAACTCTCTACAAAAACAACAAGTATGTTTAGAAAGGTACTATTAACGATCGGGCTGCTATTAGCTGCACAGGTGGTTGCTTTTGCACAAGGTACAATGAAAGGTACCATCACCGATGAGAAAACCGGTGAGCCTCTTATGAGTGCAAACGTCGTTGCCAAGCAGGGCGGCCAAATTATGGGTGGTGCCCGTACAGACTTTGATGGTAATTACACCATCAAGGGTCTGCAAGTAGGAAAGTACGAGATCGAGGTCTCGTATATGGGCTACGCCACCGTAAAGACAGAAATCAACGTTAAGGCTTCAGGCTACACCGTTTACAACGAGAAGTTGTCTAAGGCTGGTAAACAGTTGGAAACGGTTGTGGTTAAGGCCCAAAAGGTTCCTGTCATTGAGATTGGTACACCAGAGACTGGTGCACGTATTTCGGCTGACGATATTGCCAAGATGCCGACCAACTCGGTTGAGGGTATCGTCGCTGCTGTTGCCGGCGTCGGTTATAACGATGGTGGAACAGGTACGGCACGTGGTGAGGAAGGTATGGTAACCCAGGTGGGTAATGTCCGTACTCGTACAGGTGTCAATGTACCCAAGGAAGCTATCGCCGAAATTCAGGTTGTGCTTGGTGGTACACCTGCTAACATCGGTGAGGCTATCGGTGGTACTCAGATTATTACTTTAAAACCGCCTTCGTCAAAAATGATGGGTATGGTTAAGTATGAAACTTATCTGGACTATCGTTTATGGAACAGCCTGGTTGTATGGCTCACAGGTCCTGTGGCAAAGACATCTCTCAAGGATGATCAGGGCAACAAGACAGGTGAACGTACATTCCTTGGTTTCCGTTTCACGGGTACCGGTACCTATTCGAAATTTGCTTATTATCGTGCTAAGGACCGCCGCTATCAGGTTGTCAATGATGAGAAGGTGATGGAGATAGAAAACCAGCCTATCATTTTTGACCCTGTAGAGCATACAGTCAACTATGCCGCTGAGTATCTGCGTGCTGGTGACTTCGTTACAATCAAGCGCCCCAATGCCAACAACTATTATGCCAGCAAAGACCGTCAGGCCGATTTTGGTAGCTACAGCATTGCTTTGCAGGGAGCTCTTGATTTTCGCTTTACGGAGTTGACATCGTTGGTACTTACCGGAGAATACGACTATAGTTATGGTCCCAACACCAGCTTGGGTTATTTCCCGTTGAACCTGCACAATGCAGCCAATGGTGTGAGCAAGGTTCACAACTTCTCGATAACCGCTGACTTCACTCAGCGTTTCAAGGATCCCGAGCCTGTTTCCGACCCGAGCAATCCTGATGCAAAAGTGGAACCCGCAGTATCGAAGGTTATGTATAACATCACTGCGATGTACAACCGCTATACCACGGCAGCATACAATGAGCAGTTCGGCAAAGACCTTTTCAAATATGGTCACATAGGTACATTCGAAAGGACTCAGACCCCTTCGTACGAAATCCGTTCGGACTACAATTACCACGGTACAACGCAGACCGCTCATATCCAGAACAGCTGGATTGAGAATTCGCGTTTTGTGGCTCCCTCGGAGTATAACCCAATTCTGTCGAACTATACCTCGCAGCTTTTCAATATTCCGATGCTTGTTCCTTATTTGACTACTTTTGACGGTATTCGCAGTTTTAATGGATTGGTGAATGGTACGACCCTTCCCACCGTTTATGGTCAGTTCTATAATGTGGGTGTCCAAAACAGTTCTTATTCGAAGAGTGAATACAATTATTATTATGTGTCAGCAAAAGCTGCTGCAACCGTCAAGGGTCATGACTTGGAAATCGGTTTCAACTACGACCAATACACTCACGCATCATACGGTATTTCCGCATACTCGCTGTGGACATTGATGCGTCAGTCGGCAAATGCCCATATCTCGCAGTTGGATTTCAACAATCCCATCGAACACTTTGTTGACGGCGACCTATATGTTGACTATAACCGTTTGAACGGTGGCGGTCAGACTTGCTTTGACGAGTCTTTGCGTAGAGCATTGGGTCTTGATGTCAACGGTACCGACTGGCTTGACATCGACCGCTATTCGCCGGACGACTACAACAACTTTGGCGGTATCAATATGTTCTCAGCAAACGAGCTGTTCAACAGCGGTAACCAGTTGGTCAGCTACTATGGCTATGACCACACTGGTGAAAAGTACAGTGCAAGAACCTGGAGTCTCGACGATTTCTTTGACCCTGTAAGCCGTGGACACAAGAATTTCCAGTATCTGCCTGCTTTCTCACCGATATATGCAGCTGGTTATATTATGGATAAATTCTATTTCCAAGACCTTATATTTAACGTCGGTGTCCGTGTAGACTACTACGATGGAAACCAGATGGTGCTTAAGGATCCTTACCTGCTTTATGAATCTTACACCGTCGCCGACTTGAATAACGGCAAAGCAGCCTTCAATACAGGTCTGGCAGGAAATGCATTCCCCACTGGTGCAAAAGACGACTGGGTAGTGTATGTTGACGATGCAAATTCGACAACTCCCACCATTCGCGGTTATCGTGAAGGAAGTATCTGGTACAATGCTGACGGTGTGCAGGTGACTTCGCCTAATGTAATTGCCGGTGAGTCAGGTAAACCTACTCCTTATCGTACAACCGGTGAGGGTGGTGGTCAGCAGATTGCTACCATCGGTAACGGTAGTGGCAACCGTATTTCGGCCAACGCTTTCAAGGATTATGATCCTCAGATTGTTGTAATGCCGCGTATCGCTTTCTCGTTCCCGGTTAACGATATGTCGCAGTTCAAAGCCAACTATGACATTATCGCACGTCGTCCTTCTTCGGGATGGCAGGCTGACTATTTCAGCTATCTATATATGACCCAGGCTAACGGTTACATCAACAACCCCAACCTGAAACCTGAGCGTATCACCAACTATGAGTTGGGCTTCCAGCAGGCACTTAACAAGGAGAAGACTGCTGCTCTCAGTATCTCGGCTTACTACAAGGAGACTCGTGACCTGATCCAGGTTGTCCAGTATGCCGGTGCTGACCCGAATGCAAACTACTATTCTTATGACAACATCGACTTCAAAACCATTAAGGGTTTCTCACTGTCGTTTGATATGCGTCAGAGCAACAATGTTCGTATCAATGCCAACTACACCTTGCAGTATGCAGAGGGTACGGGTCTGACTTCAACTACGATGTCTGAACTTATCAAGGAAGGTTATACGACTCTTAAGATGCTCAACCCCATTGCTGATGACCGTCGTCATGAGTTCAAAGCCAATGTTGACTATCGCCTTGGTAAGGGTGAAGGATTCTCATTTGCACGTACCGTTAAGGATGAGAACGGCAATCCTCGCAAGAAGGATATCTATCCTCTCCAGAACTTCGGTGTGAACTTTATCGCAGTTGCTCAGTCGGGTCGTCCTTACACCAGACAGTTCAGCAACACCCAACGTACTATTGTTGGTAGCTATCGTGGCGCTCGTCTGCCTTGGGCATTCTATTTCGATGTTGTTGTTGATAAGACTTGGCCTATTGAAATCAAACGCGAAGGTAAAAAGCCTCACCAGACGATGTTTAATGCCGCAGTTACAGTCAAGAATATTTTCGATATCAGAAATGTTACCGGCGTGTTCAATGTCACGGGTAACCCGTCGGACGATGGTTATCTGACCGACCCCGAAACGCAGTCGACTATCAACGCTTATCTTGATCCTCAGTCGTACCGCGACATCTACAGTATTATGCTCAGCAATAGTTACTGGAATTGGTCTAGTCCCAGAACTATTCGTGTAACGTTGACTTACCAATTCTAAAACAATTCTAACGCGAAAAATTATTAAGAGATGAAAAATATATTTATTAAAACAGTCTTATTGGCTTTCTTGTTCTCATCGACGGTGGGAACAGCCGTGGCTCGTGAATGCACAACCTGCAGGAAAAAGAGCACGACAAAGACTGCTATGCAGTCGAAGGCCGCTGTGTGTAAAAGAGCACAGAGTACCGCTGAGCTGAACATTAATAACGTTCGCGCGTTGATTAATGGTTATGGTAATATGTGGTATGACGGCAGTATTACGCAGTACCATATTCCTAAGGATGGTACATCAACGCCTCTTTATTGTGCCGCATTGTGGATTGGTGGTACTGATGTCAATGACCAGTTGCGTCTTGCTGCTCTCCGTTTCGGTTCTGAGGGTGATGATTATTGGCCGGGTCCTCTTACTATTGACGGAACAGCCGATGTCAGTATTGAGGTCTGCAACTACTATGACCGTCACTACAAAATCACTCAAGCCGAGGTTCAGGCATTTATGCAAATGTTTGATTACACATCGAATCCTCCTGTAGCCAATGATAAATACGACGAAGGTGCCATCGCACAGGTTATAAAGGAATGGCCTGCTCATGGCAATTTTGCAAACCAGTCGTACTATCTGGCTCCGTTCTTCGATGCTGACGGTGATGGTGAATATCATTACCAGAATGGTGACTATCCGTATTATGATTTCGACAACGCCCTTTGTCCGCGTACCTTGAAAGCCAACCTTGCTCCGGGTGAGAACTACAAACCTTTCCCGACAATGGAAGACTCTCTCGGCATTGTTAAAGGTGGTCTGCTTAGCGACCAGGTGTTGAAAGGCGACCAGACAATCTGGTGGGTTTTCAATGATATGGGTAACACCCACACCGAGTCAGGTGGACAGCCTATCGGTCTTGAAATCCGTGCACAGGCTTTCGCATTCTCGACGAATGACGAGATCAACAATATGACATTCTATACGTATGAGATCATCAACCGTTCGACCTATGAATTGCGTAACACCTATTTCAGCCAGTGGGTTGACCCGGATTTGGGTTATGGTTATGACGACTTTATCGGATGCGATGTTAAGCGTGGTCTTGGCTATTGCTACAATGGTAAGGATGTTGATGGTCCTGGAACGGGTTCTTATAGCGGAATACCGCCTGCAGTAGGTATCGACTTCTTCCAGGGGCCGTATATGGATCCTGATGGCCGTGATAATCCCAAGATTGATATCGCAAAAATCAGAAGCAATACAAGCCATCCGTTCTATAACAAGTTGCAAGACTATCGTCTGCCGAACGGCACTTATGACACAATCCGTCTGTCGGACGATGCAGACCTTTTCTACCCTGATGGTTGGTATTTCCAGCAGAATGACTCTGTAGGAAACTGCGCCATCAATGGTGTGAACTTTGGTAACAACATCATCGATGATGAGCGTTTTGGTATGCGCCGCTTTGTGTATTATGAGAACGGTTCAAACAGTGTAAATGGTGAGCCTACAAAAGCTACTGACTATTACAACTATTTGCAAGGTTACTGGAAGAACGGCTCGCATATGAAATATGGTGGTAACGCTATTGCAACCGGTGTTTCCGACCTCAACTGCGATTTTATGTTCCCGGATGACAGCGACCCGCTCCACTGGGGTACCAATGGTGTTGTTCCTGATGACGAGTTCCACCCCAATGATTGGACTGAGGTGACTTCGGGTGACAACGTAACTCCCGGTGACCGTCGTTTTATGCAGTCGGCTGGTCCTTTCACCTTGAAACCTGGTGCTGTTAACTACATTACTGTTGGTATTCCTTTTGCACAGGCTTCTTCGGGTAACAGATGGACTTCGGTTACGCTCCTTCGAGAAATCGATGACGTATGCCAAGCCCTGTTCGAGAACTGCTTCAAGGTTCTTGACGGTCCTGACGCTCCTACACTGATTGTTCAGGAAATGAGCAATGAGGTGTTACTCTATATCACATACGAGAACCCCGCTTCAAACAACTATGGTGAGTCTTATGACGAAGAGGATGCTTCTATTTTGAAATCATATCCTGCAGCATCGCGTCGTTACAGATTCGAAGGTTATCAGATCTATCAGCTTGTCAATTCAGAGGCTTCTATTACTGATATTGGAAATGAGACAAAAGCACGTTTGGTTTATCAGTGTGATATCGAGAACTATTATGATGATACTGCTGCTAATCCGACACTTCCTATCGCAAAATTGGTTAACTATACTTCCAACTCTTCCACCGGTCTTTTGACAGGTAAGATTATGGTTGATGGCGCCAATGCCGGTATCAAGCATGTTGTAAGAGTCACTACCGACCTCTTTGCAAGTGGAACAAGCACCAATCTGGTTAACAATAAAGAATACTATTATATCTGTGTTGCTTATGCTCACAACCGTTTCAAAGAGTATTCTCAGTCGGATCCTACCAAGCTTGATGGTCAGAAAGAGCCTTATCTTGCCGGCCGTAAGAATGAGTGGGGTGGTACTATTACCCCTGTGACAGCAAAACCGCACAATCCTTCTTCGGAGAATGGTGGTACTATTGTTCAGGCTACCTATGGTATGTGCCCCAACATCACAAGAATTGAAGGCTATGGCAATGGTGGCAACATTCTGAAACTTACGGAAGAGTCCATTACAGAGCTTATGGGTGCTCCCGGTGTTCCCGGCAAGGGTCCTGGTACAATGCGTGAATCAACAACAGCAGGTACTTACTCAGCACGTATGATCGACCCGTGTATCATTCCTCATCCTCGTTATGAGCAGAATGCAGGTCCTGTTAACGTTCGTATTGTCGACCCGTTGAATGTTAAGGAAGGTCAATTCTATATTCAGTTCACAGGCGTTGACGATTCTGCAAAATGGGTTATCTCGAAAGTTGACGGAACTCCGCTTTATGATAATGTTTATACTGATACTGCTGACTTTGTGATTAGCCGTTTCAATGAACAGCTGTTCCTTGATCTGGGTATTGCTGTTGCTATCACCAACCCCAAACCTATAGCAACAGATCTTCAGGTTAATGCAAGTAATGTACTGGGTGGCTTGATCAATGACGGTACAATACTTTCGTCAACAATGTCATTTGCCGACAACAATCACCAGTGGTTGAGTGCAATCCCCGATAATGACAACTATCCGATTTATAACTGGATTCGTAGTGGTTCGCAGTTCGCTGCAAACAATGTCACCACGTTTACCAGTGGTTCGGGAGCATTCACAGGCAATGAACCTTATCTTGATGATGACTATTACAAGGAAGATGTTGACCCGAATACACAGCGTATCAATACAATGGCTGTAGACAAGTATCAGTCTTTCGAAAAGGTACTTTCTGGTTCGTGGGCTCCTTATGGTTTGACTTCGACTCGCGAATACCATCCTGCATTCTCGTTCCGCTACTATATGGCAGAGCAGTATGTGTTGGATTCAATTCACAACCAAAATAGTTCGTTCAACAAGAATTATTATGAGAACGTACGCAACACTTTGGCATATAGCAGAAACAAATCACTTATGTTCAACGACTTCTCGAAATTGCCGAGTGTACGTATAGTTTTCACTTCGGATACAAGTAAATGGACTCGTTGTCCGGTGCTTGAGATGTGCGATGACTATACTCAATCGGAGGGCAATGCACGCCGTTTCCAGTTGCGTAAGCATGCATCCATCGACAAGAACGGCGACACCGCTACAGTCTCTGGTGCTTCCACCGATCCAGGCAGTCCCAACTATATCTCTGATCGCGGTATGGGTTGGTTCCCGGGCTATGTAATCAATATGACCACAGGAGAGCGCCTCAACGTTATGTATGGTGAGGATTCGCGCTACGCCCAGTTCAACGGTCGCGATATGATGTGGAACCCTGTAAGCACAGTAACGGTAGGTACGTCCAACTACATTATGGGTGGTCGTCACTACATCTATATTATGAATGCTATCTCTCAGGACTTCCCATACTATCACGTTGAGCGCGATAATTATATGCCTTACACATACGCTGCACCTTCATACGATGCAGGTGTTTGGGCAATGAAGATGCTTGGTTCGTTAGACCACATCTTGAAGTGCCCGTACGCTAACACACCCGCTAATGCTGATAAGATCACGAATTACTATAAAGAGTTCAACCAAGGTCTTCTCAAACACGAAGGTTCCAAGTATGTCGTGCCTATCCGCGACTCTTCAGCTTTCTTGTTCTCGACAGTTTCGTGGGTCAATATGCCTATCGTGAACGAGAACATCGACAATCCTAAGGATATCCCGTGCGATGTAACCATTGAACTTAATGTGAACAATCGTTACGGTAAATACCTTGGTGACAATGGTACCAAACCTGAAAATGCCGGCCTCACTACGGTCAACGATAACAATCCTATGTATATGTTCGAGCTTACGCCCGACATTGTAACTCTTACCAATGTCGCAACCAAAGCCGATGCTCGTCAGAGTTACAAGGATTCTATTATGGAAGCCATAAACGTTGTACCTAACCCCTATTACAGTTATTCTACTTATGAAACAGCAAGCCAGTTGGAGACCAAGGTTCGTTTCATCAATGTACCGGGCAACACAACAATTACCATCTACACCATCGACGGTACTCTTGTCCGTACATTCCCGAACACACCTTCCAACACCACAACCTATGACTGGGATTTGCACAACCATAACGGTATTCCTATCGCTGGTGGTGTCTATCTGATTCATTTCAGCACTCCCGGTATCGGTGAGCGTGTGGTCAAATGGTTTGGCACTATGCGTCCTGTTGATATGAGTGGTTTCCAGTTCTAATTATCATCAATCTTAAAAATTTTGACAGAAATGAAAAAAGTATTAAGTATATTAACTGTAATGATCCTCACAGCGTCGCTGTCAGCGCCCAGTGTGTTTGCTGGCAACGACAATCGTAGAGGAACGGCAGGAGCCACAGAACTGCTCATCAACCCGTGGGCACGCAGTTCCAGCTGGGGCGGTATCAATACCGCCTGTGCCCGTGGCATTGACGCTTTCTTCAGCAATATTGCAGGTCTTTCATTCGTTGAAAAAACCGAATTTGTCTACAGCAACACCATTCTTTATGGTGGTCGCAACGCATTGGTAAGCGGTGCGTCCATCAACGCCTTTGGTCTTGCTCTTCGCTTGGGTGAGGCTGGTGTGCTTGGTGCATATGTTATGGCTATGGGATGTGGCGATTTGCCTGTAACAACTGTTGAAAGCCCTGAACCCGGTAGCAACGGTACATTTTCGCCTACGCTGATGAATCTTAATGTGGCATTCTCCTATTCGTTTACCAACTCCATTCACGGAGGTGCCAACATCAAGGTCATCACCGAGTCTACTGACGACATTAGCGCCTCTGGTGTGGCTCTCGATGCAGGTATTCAGTATCAGACAGGTGAAAACGACGAGTTGAAGTTCGGTATCTCTCTTAAGAATATCGGACCTGCTCTGAGTTTCGGTGGTACGGGTATGTCTTTTACCACTGTCAATGATGCCGGCAATTCAATGACCGTCGAGTTCCGCGAGTCTGAAATGGAGCTCCCGACTTGTCTGAATATCGGTTTCTCGTATGATTTCCTGTTCGAGAAATGGACTCAGCGCCTGACTTTGGCTGCCAACTTCACTTCCAACGCTTTCCTGCGTGACAATTTTGGCCTTGGTTTCGAGTACTCGTTGCTCGACCGTTTCCAGGTCCGTGCAGCCTACCTATATCAGACGGGACTCTTTGACGATGACTCACGTGCCACGGCCAACAGCGGTCTTTCGGCAGGTGCTTCCATCAATGTTCCTCTGAAGAAGGACGGTGGCCCCAACTTCTCAATTGATTACTCTTACAGAAGTGCTATCAACCTGAAAGGCTCACATTCAATTGGAGCAACTTTCAAGTTCTAAGAGAGAAGTTACCGACATAAATAAAAGTTAGGAAAGGTCTTCTACAGGACCTTTCCTACTTTTTAACACAATCTGCGACAACAAACACAAACAACACAGAATAAAAAAATAGAACTATGTCTGAAATAAAATACTACAGCGAAGAGGGTTTGCAGAAACTCAGGGATGAGCTTCACCACCTGATTGCTTTCGACCGGCCTGCTGCCGCTGCCGCTATAGCCGAGGCACGCGACAAGGGCGACCTGTCCGAGAATGCCGAATATGACGCAGCAAAAGAGGCCCAGGGCCATCTCGAAGCCCGCATATCCAAGCTTCAGGACCTTATAGCCAATGCACGTCTGCTTGACGAGTCCAAGATAGACACGTCAAAGGTGCTCCTGCTCTCAAAAATCACCATCAAGAACACCAAAAACAATATGAAGCAGGTCTACACCATTGTGCCCGAAAGCGAAGCCAACCTCAAAAAAGGACTCATCTCCGTCTCATCGCCCTTTGCCCAGGCCTTCCTCGGCAAGCGTGCCGGCGAACAGGTCGAAGTCGTCGTCCCTGCAGGCACAATGCATTTTGAAATCCTCTCAATCGAACGTTAAATCCATTCATTATGGCAAGCATATTCTCACGCATCGTGGCAGGCGAGATTCCCTGCTACAAAGTGGCCGAAACCGACCATTGCCTGGCATTCCTCGATGTCAATCCTGTAGTCCGCGGACACGTGCTCTGCATCCCCAAGAAAGAGGTAGACTACATCTTCGACCTTGATGACGACCTCTTCGTCGAGCTGCACCGCTTCAGCCGCACTGTCGCGCGTGGCCTCAAAAAGGTTTGTCCCTGCATTAAGGTCGGCGTTGCCGTCGTTGGCATCGATGTGCCACATACACACATCCACCTGATGCCTCTCAACAACCCCGGCGATCTCAATTTCAGCCATCATATCAAGATGGAACCCGCCGAAATGCAGGCCTTGGCAGACCAAATTGCCGCTGCCATCGAGTAAAACAAGCTCACTCGAGCCTGAAAAACCATTTGCCTTTGGCGGCTTTCGGCCGCCAAAGGCAAATTAATTTTGCCAGAATCAAAAAAAAAAGTGTATCTTTGCATCGTCAAAATGACAAAACGTTAGGATGACCCTCAAAATGTGAAAAACAAACCACAACAATAAAACCGACGTGCCGATGGGATATAACCGGCTATGAAAAAATGAAAAAGGCGTTCATAGGACTATTAGCTACAATGCTTTTTATTGCATTCGGTCCAAATTGTTTCTCGCAAAACGGCTTAATCACGTCTGAAGACTATCACCTTACGGCAAGGCTCAACGGGGCGGATAGTTTTATTGGAAACGCATTGGTTGAAGTATATTCGGATGTGGTGATGGCAAAATATTACAAATCAGGAGAAAAGGTGCTGAGTGGCCATACGGAAACTTATAATTTCGACAAAGTTGATAATAACGGCAACCGGGTTTATCTGTCCAACGTCGAGTCAAGCACTTACAAAAAACTGACCTACTATTCCAATGGCACCATTCTCATAAGTACCTATTCCATTACGTATATACCATACGTCGGCAGAAAAGATATCTCGATCGCCGATTACAGATTCACCAAAGGGTATGCCAAGGCAAGCAGCAACGGCGCGTCAAACAACAACTCCTACAACAACTCCTACAACAACTCTTACAACAACTCCTACCAAGCAACCTACGTGACCTGTCCGGCCTGTGGCGGCAGCGGACGCGACCAGGGCCGCATACAATGGTATACAAACGGCGGCACGCGCTATTGCGCCACCTGCGGGACTTCGGGCCTCGCGCACGACCATATATATGGCCAGTGCGGACGATGCAGCGGATCGGGACGTGTGCAGCAATGAAACATTACATTTGAAATTTTAACAAAAACCTGACAAAATGTCAGGTTTTTTTATTGCCCCCAAATATAAAAAAACGGCAAAAAAACATCTAAAAATGCCCGTTCCTAAGTCGCTAAAAGTCAGTATTAAATTCCTATCAAATTCTACCCAAATTCTTATCAAATTCTTACCAAATTTTACCATAGTAAAATTTGATTAGTTTTTAGTAAGATTTTCATAAAACTGACATTTTGTCAGTCCCCGTTTTTGAGCAGATGCAGTTCAAGACCCGACCGTTGCCGTTTAGGTTGGGGCAATAAAAAAGACGCCGCATTCGATGCGGCGTCATAGTTGAAAGGTGCTATGTGTCGATGGCCGGCTAATAGACAAATTCGCCGTTTTCGCTGCGGACGGTGACTTGGGCTTTGTCGAAGGCCTCACAATGACCGATAATGCGGCCGTCAATGTTGAAGCTGCGTGCAATGTCGATGATGCCCTGTGCGGTAGTCTCGTCGGTGTAAATCTCCATTCGGTGTCCCATATTGAATACGGTATACATCTCTTTCCAGTCGGTGCCGCTCTGCTCGTGGATTAGGCGGAACAGTGGCGGAACGGGGAAAAGGTTGTCTTTGACAACGTGCAGCTTGTCGATGAAGTGAAGCACTTTTGTTTGTGCGCCGCCGCTACAATGTATCATACCGTCGATTTCGGATCGGTATTCGTCGAGGATTCGGCGTATGACGGGAGCATATGTACGGGTGGGCGAGAGGACCATCTTGCCTGCATCGACGCCAGGCACTTCGGTGGGGTCGGTGAGGCGTTTGCCGCCGCAGTACACAACCTCGTCGGGCAGGTTGTGGTCGAAACTTTCGGGGAACAGCTGTGCATAGTATTTTGAGAATACATCGTGTCGTGCCGAGGTCAGGCCATTGCTGCCCATTCCGCCGTTGTATTCGGTCTCGTAGGTGGCTTGGCCAAACGAGGCGAGTCCAACGATGACGTTGCCGGGACGGATATGGGCGTTGTCGACGACATCGGCGCGGCGCATACGGGCGGTAACAGTGCTGTCAACGATGATGGTGCGGACAAGGTCACCTACGTCGGCGGTTTCGCCTCCGGTAAGGGTGATTCCGATTCCGAGGTCGCGCATTTGCTGCAGAAATTCTTCGGTGCCGTTGATTACGGCGCTGATAACCTCGCCCGGGATCAAGCGTTTGTTTCGGCCAATGGTGCTGCTGAGCAGGATATTGTCAACTGCACCCACGCAGAGCAGATCGTCAAGGTTCATAACCACGGCGTCGATAGCAATGCCTTTCCATACAGAGAGGTCGCCCGTTTCTTTCCAGTAGAGGTAGGCGAGTGAAGATTTGGTGCCGGCGCCGTCGGCGTGCATAATGTTGCAGAAATCGGGGTCGCCGCCGAGGATGTCGGGAATTATCTTGCAGAAAGCTTTGGGATACAGACCCTTGTCGATGTTTTTAATGGCGTTGTGTACATCTTCTTTTGCTGCCGAAACGCCGCGGAGGTTGTATTTGAGATTGTCCATTACGATTGAAAATTTGAGTGCAAAAGTACGAATTTTTTGGGGTATGAAGAAAAAAATGTAATTTTGTAAATAAATATAGTTTAAAGTAGGTAGTATATGGAGTTTAAAAACAGAAGATTAGCTTTGTTGTTATGTTTTTTGGCGTTGTTTTTTCCGTTAAGGTCGGCGGCTCAAATCGGACACTCTGACGGTGGAAGACGCAATGATTTTAAGTTTACTTTGCTTTCGCTAGGCAGCGGTTCCACCCGCATAACATACGAAAGGGCTTTTAGCCAGAAACATAGTGGTGAGGTCACGGTGGGCCTTATCGGTGCTGGCTGGGATTTTTTGAATCATACGCGCTCAAAAGGACTGCTTTTAAAACTGGCCTACAAATGGTGTCTGATTCCTATGGAATCATCCGACAGTTGGTTGGCAGGGTTTTATGTCAAACCTGAATTTGTATGGGCGCAATTCCTCTATGGAAAGTCGCAACCGGACAGGATGGCTCCGCCGTCAAATCCAGAGGAAACCAATCAGATGGCTCTGCTTGCCGAGGGGGGCTACCAGTTCTTGTTCGACTGGTTTGTGTTTGATATCTATGCCGGTCTTGGACCGTCGTTTGGAACGGGCAATTCGAACAACTATTATCATAGTTTTATGCTTTTCCCTGCTGATGGACGGTTGGCGTTCACGGCTGGTTTTAGAGTCGGTGTGGCTTTTTAAATAAAATGATTATGAGAATATTGTCAAAATATAGAGTGCGTCAGGTTGCTAATGAGAACATTGTGCTTGTGCAGGGTTCCAATCCCGGCGATATGACGACGGTAATAGCCCTCAACGAGACATCGCTATATTTGTGGAACAGCCTCAAGGATCGGGATTTTGAGAATAATGATGTCGTAAAGTTGTTGATGGAGCGATATGATGTTGACGAACCTCAGGCACGCACGGATGCGGAGAAATGGATTGAGACGCTGAAAGAGCGTTGCATATTAGACTGTTAGTGATGCTGCTGAGGATAGGTGGACATACTGTAGAAATTAACGGCGAATGCGCTGAACGATTTCTGTCGCATTATGGCGGAGCAAAACCATTCATAGTGGAAGATACCTCTCCAGAATGGACGGTTCGTTTCGGTGTGGAATTGCCCGATGCGTCGGGCAATATATTGAATAGATTTATTTTCAGTGAGATAGAAAGTGAGTGCGTCTTCAGCCGAAATAGTGACACTTATTATTTTGAGATGTATGAGACAACTTCGCGCAGTCGGCTTGTCGGTGTGCGGTACTGTGCCGGAAATGACATTGTTGAGGCTACGGAGTGCAATAATAATTCTGCATTGCGTTTTGCGTTGTGGTTTGCCTATAGTATGCTTGCGGCACAGGCGAGTACTACGTTTGTGCATAGCTCGGTGATTGTCTACAAAGATAGTGCGGTGTTTTTCCTTGGCGAGTCTGGTACAGGCAAGAGCACACATACGAGTCTGTGGCTGAAGAATATAGATGGTGCGCATCTGCTCAACGACGATAGCCCTGTGCTTGCTATAGAGGGCGGAGAACCAGTCGTTTACGGAAGTCCTTGGAGCGGGAAGACGCCGTGCTATTTTCCATATCGTTTCCCGTTGGCAGCGGTAGTGCGATTGTCACAAGCCAAAGAGAATAGAATCAGACGGTTATCAATACCTGAGGCACTTGGAGCTATGCACCCTTCGTTGCCGCCGGCATTGATGCAAGACGAGTTTTTTTCGGATTTTTTGATAGATATTATTTCAAGAACAATTGTTTCTGTGCCAGCGTTTCATTTGGATTGTCTGCCAGACGACGATGCAGCGCGACTCAGTTGCCAAACAATTTTTGGGTGAATTATGGAGCAGAGACGCATATTGATGCCGAACGATGCCAATGGTTTTATGGCCGACGAACTGCGCGAACGCTTGGAGCAAGGGCTTACGGTTCGTATTGCTTTTGGAGGAACAAGTATGCAGCCTATGATTGAAGGCGTGAGCGACAAAGTGGAACTTGAGCCTTTGTCTGGAGATTTGCGAGTGGGAGAGGTGTATCTTTTTGTCTATCAGAATAAATTTATCATACATAGGTTGATTAAGAAGCGTGGTACGTCGCTTGTCTTCAGAGGCGACAACTGTCGGAAAGAGGAGACTGTAGCTGGTGACGCAGTATTGGCAAGGCTGAAAAGTGTTGAGTATGTCGACGGGAATAAAATTAGCTGTGATTCAACAAAGTGGAAACTTTGCTCAAGGTGTGTCTCGTTGCGCAGGACGCTGCTGAATATGCCTTTTAAGATGTTCAACTATGAACAACGCAAGTGGGAACGATGGGTATATATCGCATTATTGCTCGTGCTGATGTGGGCGCCTGTCGGTGGACTTGGCATTAAGCTGGACAGCCTTGTGCTGAATATTCGTCTCGACCATCTATTGCACGCGTCTATATACGTTCCTTTTGTATTCTTCATTATGGATTTTGGAATTGGGTGTTCGCGAAGGTTCGTACTCCATTGGTTGTCAGGATTGATTTTTGCTGCTGTGACCGAGACGGGACAACTGATGCTCTTTTATCGCGGATTTGACCCCAGTGACCTTGTGGCTAATTTTTTAGGAGTGACTTTGGGTTGGATATTGGTTGTTTTATGGAAGAATAAAAGGCGGAGAATCAGTTAGGTATTCTGTGTGGATGGTTTTTTCTGTTTCGGATTGAATTATTTTTCGTAACTTTGCACTTTATTTCAAAATGTAAATATATGGCAGATACATTAGTCATTACGCCGACATATAACGAGAAGGAGAATATCGAAAGGATAATTCGCAAGGTCTTTTCTCTTGAGAAGGAGTTTGATATGCTTATCGTCGAGGACAATTCGCCCGACGGTACGGCAGATATAGTGAAACGTCTGATGCAGGAATTCCCCAACCGCTTGTTCATCAAGGAACGCAAGGGCAAGCTTGGTCTTGGCACCGCATATCTCGAGGGTATGCGCTGGGGCAACGAGCATGGCTATGATTATATGATTGAGATGGATGCTGACTTTTCGCACAATCCCGACGATTTGATACGTCTTTATGATGCTTGTTCGACAGGCAAAGGCGACGTTGTGGTTGGCAGCCGCTATGTTGACGGCAAGATTAGTGTTGTCAACTGGCCTATGGGTCGCCTGATGATGAGCTACTACGCCTCGAAATATGTTCGTATTGTAACAGGTATGAAGGTATGCGACGCTACGGCTGGCTTCGTTTGCTGGAGCCGTAAGGTGCTGGAGAAGATGAAGTTCGACAAGGTGAAGTTTGTCGGATACGCGTTTCAGATAGAGATGAAATACACGGCTACACGTCTGGGTTTCAAAGTGTATGAGGTGCCGATTATCTTTACCGACCGCGTGCTGGGTACCTCCAAAATGAGTATGAAGATATTTAAGGAGGCATTCTTCGGCGTGTTCAACTTGAAGTTTAGAAACTGGAAGAATTATTAATTATGAGAAAGATATTCGTTTTTGTTGCAGTGCTGATGTTTGCTGGCGCTGCTTTTGCCCAGAACAAGATGCTGCAGTGGGACCAGTTGATGGATCGCAACTTGTATCCCAAGCGTGAGGCGTCGAGTTTTATCTTCGCCCCTGACGGTAAAACGGTTACCTACTACAAAGGAAAGGAACTTTATGGCTTTGATGGCAAGAAAGAGTTCAAACTTACAGAGGAACAGAAGGATTGGCGTAAGCCGCAGAACAACGATCCCAAGCTTGAGGAACGAGTAGAACAGAAGGAGGGTAACCTCTTTGTCGATGGCAAACTCGTTGAGCGTGGCGACGGCTACAATATCGTACTCGGCGAGAGCGTGCACCGCAATGAGTTCGGTATCGACGGCGGCCTCTTCTGGTCGCCAAAGCACAACCGTTTGGCCTTCTACCGTATGGATCAAAGTATGGTTGTCGACTATCCCATCGTCAACACCAAGGCCCGCGAAGCCGAAGTACGCAACATCAAGTACCCGATGGCCGGTATGAAGAGCCATGAGGTGACTCTTGGTGTATGGGACTGTGCTACGGAGAAGCTGGTCTATATGGACACTCGCCGCGACACTACCGTTCATGAGCGCGAAATGTACCTCACCAACATTGCCTGGAGCCCCGACGAGCAGTATGTGTATATTGCCAAAATCAACCGTGAGCAGAACCATATGTGGCTGGAGCAGTACGATGCTACTACGGGCGACTTTAAGAAGGTGCTCTTCGAGGAGACCAACCCCCGCTATGTGGAGCCCTGCGAGCCGATGATTTTCACCCCTAAGGGTGACCAGTTCCTCTGGTATTCAATGCGCGACGGCTACAAGCATCTGTACCTTTACAATCTCGACGGAAGCCTCGTCAAGCAGGTTACCAAAGGAGAGTACGAGGTCGAGGGCTTCATACAGTTCGACAAGAAAGGCGAGAATATCTTTATCTATGCAAACAAGAACAATCTCGACGGCCGCGATGCCTATCGTGTGAATCTGAAAAATGGGACGATGGAATGCCTGACAAACTATAATTCAGCGGAAGGCACCCATACTGTTGTCATCAACGACGAGGGAACCCGTATGGTTGACTATTTCAGTGCTGTGGACAATCCTGGTGAGGTCAACTATGTTATTAACATAAACAAGCCGGCCAATCACCGCGATTATAACATCTACAGGGCTGAAAATCCCCTCAAGGACTACGCTATGCCTGGTGTCGAACTCGGCACCATCAAGGCCGCCGACGGCAAGACCGACCTCTACTACCGCCTCATCACGCCCCCCAATATGGAGAAAGGCAAGAAATACCCGACGCTGGTGTATGTCTATGGTGGCCCGCACTCGCAGCTTGTTACCGACAGCTGGCTTGGCGGCGGCAACCTCTACTTTATGTTCCTCGCCCAGCAAGGCTATGTGGTCTTCACCGTCGACAACCGCGGCACCGACAATCGCGGCTTCGAGTTTGAGAGCTGCACACACCGTCACCTTGGCGAGATTGAGATGGCCGACCAGATGGAAGGCGTCAAGTTCCTTAAGAGTCTGCCATACGTAGACCAAGACCGTATGGGCGTTGAGGGTTGGAGCTTCGGCGGCTTTATGACCATCACGATGAAGCTGGCTCACCCCGAAGTCTTCAAGGTGGGCTGCGCCGGCGGTCCTGTCATCGACTGGAAATGGTATGAGATTATGTACGGTGAACGCTATATGGACACTCCGCAGGAGAACCCCGAGGGCTATGAGGCCAACTGTCTGCTCAACAAGGCCAAAGACCTAGAAGGCCGTCTGCTTGTTATCCACGGCTGCGAGGACAACACCGTTGTCTGGCAGCACTCGCTGGAATTCATCGAGCGCTGCATCAACAACTANNGTCGACTACTTTGTCTATCCGCACCATGAGCACAATGTACGTGGTCCGGAACGTAATCATCTTTACAAGAAGATGTTTGACTACTACGAGACTTTCTTGAAATAGCCATTCGCATATTCCCACATTAACGAATTAACACATTCAATAATATGTTTACTGGCATTATAGAAACGACGGCAAAGGTCGTCAAGATAGAAAAGGAGAACACCAACTACCACTTCACGTTAGAGGTGCCGTTCGGCGACGAACTGGCCATTGACCAGAGTATGGCACACGACGGCTGCTGCCTCACGGTGGTGAAGGTGGACAAAGAAAATAAACAATATGTAGTCACCGCTATGGACGAGACGATGTTGAAGACCAATCTCGGCACGTGGCAGATCGGTACAGAGGTCAACGTTGAGCGTTCGATGCGTATGGACGGCCGTTTCGACGGTCACATCGTCCAGGGTCACGTTGACCAGACCGCTACTTGCACCAAGGTGGTCGACGACAACGGCTCGTGGCGCTTCTACTTCGAATACGACCAGAAGAACGCACCTTCAATCACGGTACCCAAGGGCTCAATCAGCATCAACGGTGTGAGCCTTACCGTTGTCGACAGCGAGCCGGGTATGTTCAGCGTAGCAATTATTCCTTATACTTTCCAAGTAACCAACTTTCACAACTTCAAGCCTGGTACTGTCGTGAATATTGAGTTTGATGTCTTTGGCAAATATGTGCAGCGCCTATTGGAGCAGTATATGGCTGCCAACAAATAATAATAGATAGACATAAAAAAATAACAGGAACCTTCGGTTCCTGTTATTTTTATGTGCTTATTATCTGTTTATTCCTCAGGAATAAAGGGGAATTCGTAGCGGATCTTGAAACCGTCGCCAGCAGCTTCCTCAAGCCAGATGCGCATATAGTGTTCAACTGGATCGTAGATTTCGGGGTGTCCAGGATATGCACCTGTGAGTTTTTGAGTTCCTTTGGCTTCAACTACATATCCGTGTTTTTCAGTTGCAGCTACAGCTTCTTTAAATTCGCTTGCGTCAGGGATTTCATCAATTTTGGCGATACCTTTCACTTTACCGAAGTCGGCGATTTTAACGCCGGTAGTACAATTCATAGAGGGCAAGCCGTTGATGTTGTGGTCGTTTGTAAGGCCTTCGACAACGAGGTTCCCGTCACTGAGATATACTTTAAAATGCAGTTTGTAAGCTGCTAAAGTGTCGGTACCATACGAATTGATTTCAATGAATTCACCGTTGTTGAGGGTGATGCCTTCGTAAGGAACATCTTCGTCTTTAGGTCCGCAGCTGACCATGCCAAGAGTCAGCATTGTTGCCATTGCAATGGCTAAAAATCTGAATTTTCTCATTGTTTTAAGGTTTTAGATTATTTTGGTGCAAAATTACAAATTATTATTTGATTTTTATGCTTTTTCTATGATAAAAAAAAAGAGGTGATGGACAAATGCCTGAGAATTAGATTTATGGTACGGGGTCATAGCCTGAACCGCCAAAGGGATTGCAACGCAAAATACGTTTTAGCGCAAGCCAGGAACCTTTAAAAGGTCCGTATTTTAATATTGCTTCTTTTGCGTATTGGGAGCAGGTTGGTGTGTATCGGCACGCTGCAGGAGTGAGGGGCGAGATGCACTGCTGGTAGAATTTTATTAGCAGCAGGAATAGTTTTGTCAGCAGACGTTTAATCATTTGACAAGTCCTCCGATATTGCTTCAAAGAGTTTGTCGAACGAATTTTCCAATAGGTGATAGTCGGGTAGTGTGTTGTGAATGTAGTTGATGCTTAGAGCCATATTTAGATTGTTCTGCTCGAGTATGTCGTATAACAGATGCTTGCGGAGCCGATAACATTCGCGCATAACACGTTTGGTACGGTTGCGGTCGATAGCGTGGTGCAGTTTCTTTTTAGGGGCTACAATAAGTACTTGTAATCTGCTGGATTGTCCTTGTTCGGTAAGCATCCAGTGTGCACTTAGAGGGAATACAAGCAGCTTATTTTCTGATGAATATAGACTGCTGATTATTTTTTTATTGCAGAGACGTTCGTCTTTGTGGAAGGTATACATCATTTAGCGCTTTTGCTGGCTTTGCCAGCGGCTTCAGCTTCTTTCTGTGCTTTTTGTGCTGCGCGTTCGGCACGTCGAGCTGCTGCTTTGGCTTTTTTCTCTTCCATCAACTGTTTATATTTGGTTTTGCTGGCAAATACCGACTTTGTCTTTTTGGTTCCCGTTGTTTTGTTTGTGTGGGCTGATTTGGAGTTCTTGAGCGAGGAAGGCTTAACGACAAGAACGGCTTCTTGTTGTTTTCCAAGCAAATAGTTCTCAATGGCCATAGCCATAGAGGGTGAGTTCTTGGTCGGTGCAGCGATGGTTATTTTAATTCCGGCGGCATTGAGTGCAGCGTGGGTTGAGGTGCCGAATGCAGCAACAAGAATAGATGAATCCTTGGCATTGGGGAAATTCATCATCAGCGAGCGTACTCCGATAGGCGAGAAGAGAGCAATCATATCAAAGTCTTCAAGTTTGAATTGCTTAAGGTCGCGCGGTACACTACGGTACATAGGAGCCTTGGTGTATTTGAATTTTGCTTTGTCGAGCAGCTTTGTGTACTCAGTCTGCTTCTCGTCGGAACAGGGGAAGAGGAATTTCTCTTCACGATGTTTGGTCATTACGTCGATGAGGTCGGCAAAGTATTGATTGCCAAAGAATATTTTGCGTTTACGGTATTGAATATAGTTCTGTAGATAGAGGGCGATGGCTTCGGTTGAGCAAAAGTATTTCATACTTTCGGGGATCACATCACGTAATTCCTTAGCCATCCTGAAGAAATGGTCGACAGAGTTTTTACTATTGAAAATCACTGCAGTATATTCAGCGATATGGATTCTGCTTCTGCGAAATTCTGTGGCGGAGATACCTACAACCTCAAAGAATTTGTAAAAAGTGAGGTCTATTTTAAATTCACTTGCCAAACGTTTGTAGGGCGATTTGTCAAGATCGGCAGGCTCGGGCTGCGAAATCAGAATTTTTTTTATCTTCATACAATACTATTCGAATAGTGCAACTATCTGTAATCTAAAATAATAAAACCTTCGCCATTACCAAAATGGGTACGATTTCAAAAATGCAAAGATAATAAAATAAATACAATTTAGAGGTTTTTGAATTTGTTAAAATAAGTTGGATGCCTCTAAATACTCTGACAATGAATATTATACCAATTAAAAAGAGTATGATTTTTAGGAAGGTGTTTTCGGCTGAAGTGCAGAAGAAAAGGAAAAGCAATAGGGGTACAGATATGAGTCCGCCGATAAAATAGAAAAGGTTGTTACTTGAGATATAGAGCATAGTCGCTGCACGGTCCTCAAAGATGTTGCCAAGCAATCGGATAATGCCGTTTTTTAGAAGGATATACCCTGATAGTGCTGCGAGGGTTAGTAGATAGAAGATGTAGTCTGGATTAGTTATGACAAAAGTGTTGGATTGGTGTATGATTTTGATAATCACCAATGCAATGGATGCAAAGTAGATTCCGACCATCGGAAGCAGCGAAGTGGTGCGTATGTTGCTTTCACGAAAGACACGATCGAGAACACGGGTGTCAAACAAGGATTGAAAAATGTCTTTGATTTTGAATTTCTGGTTGTTGATATATAGGCTGATAAAAGCGAGAAGGAGTATGATGGTGGTGAAAATCCAATCGCTCGAAAGCCTGGTATGGTGCAATGTCGGCTGTACTAGGTCGTTGTGACGTTTACTGCCGACAAACATACTTTCCTTGTATACAATAGGCAAATCTTTATAAGGTGCAAAAGCCGAATCGTTGCATAGCAGTATGTAGTCGGTGGTGTCGACTTGTGGCTGGATTATACTGTCGTTAGGGCGAAGCAGTGTTTCGGGTATAACGGTGTTGAAATGTTCTTGAATGTGATGAGGAGCAGCGTTTGTGGCGTGTGGAATAGGTTGATGTGAGGTGTCGCCATGGTTGGATGTTATGGCGGTGTCGGGCTGTTGAGATTGCCGTAATGTGGTATCAACCTGTTTCATTTGTTGTTATTTATCTTACAATAAGTAACTTCTTTGTCAATCGAATGTTTTGATTGCTGTTTTGCGTTCCTTGCAGAAGTATACAGTAGACACCACAACGCAGTTTGTCGGTTGAATATTGTATGCTTTGTCGGTTTTGGGTAAATATTTCTTCTACTTTTCGGCCATAGGAGTCATAAATGGAAATTTTCATCGGAATGGTGATTCCGCTGATAGTAATGCTGTTACCTGCGGGATTAGGATAAATCTGTATGTTGGGTAATGGCAGTGGAGCAATGTTGATTTCTGCAGATGTGTCGCGAGGATAACAAAGTGTCCTGATCAGTGTGTCGACACGATGTGAGATTTGAAGAGTGAGGACTAGGCTGTCGTTTATGTCGTTGGTCGTCAGGTGAAACAATCCTTGTATGGAGTCGTGTGTATTCAGGTCGCCGAGTATCTGGTTTTCGTTGTCGGACAATGAAATTTGAAGCTCTTTTGCTTTACCGGTTCCATTGTTTGACAGGGTGTAATTCAAGGTGTAGTCTGTGTTAGGTTTTATGTTTGTGACAGGATTGTTGTTGTGCAGGAGAGAAAGTGACTTCAATTCAATTTTGGGGCTAAGGATGTCAAACAATCGGTCCTGCTGCCAGTAAGTGGAGCTGTCGCCAGTTTTTAGATTGATAATTAAGTGATTGTCGGTGCGGGGAGGTAAATAATATACCAGATTGATTGTTGTGTCCAGTTGAGAATTTATCTCGTTGAAAGTGTATGTGTTGTGCGAGTCAATTATAAGCCTGTGTCCGTTGGCGGCAGCGTTTCCTACATTACGAACGGTGATAGAGACAAATGCTGTGTCGCAAATGGTGAATTGATTGATTTCTTGATTGTCAGTGTTATGAAGCGCTATTTCTGAAACTATAAGTCTCGGCTCGGATGACGGTGCTGGGATTATAGTCGTTTGCAGAGGCTTGTGGTATTGTGCTGTAGAGGTCAGCAGAATAGTGTCGAGAATGGGTTGAAAAGTGTGTATTGTTCCTGCTCCGACACTGTCAATGGTGCAAACACCAATGATTGAATCGTTCCGAGTGGCAGCGACACGTGCGCCGGGAGTACCAGATAGGTCTATAGTCACATCGCCAATAGAGATTTCTCCAACAGTCAAATTCTGAGGCTTTGGAGTGCCGATATAAGGCATTAATGACGGGTCGCCAAGCAGTGAGTAGATTTCCCAGTAGAATGCGTCGTATGGTGACCCGCTTGCGGTTACTGCCCAATTGCCGGCGTGTAGTATCTGGCTTTGAGTCTTTGCGTGGTGTGATATTGGTGAGTTGTGCAGGTGAAACAGACGGTCGAAAGCTCCTTCCATGTTTGCGTTGTATTGAGGATTGAGTTCAGGGGTGCCAGCTCCTCCTACGCTCCAGTAATAGTCTTCGTCCCAGAGGGTTTCATTGCTAGAACCGATTACACCTACTGCACCGCCGTTGCTTTTCCGCAACAGATGTTCACCAAAGCAGTCGCCATTGATTTCGTTAATTTTACAGCAGTTGTTGATTGCAACAAATAGCTGTCCGTTAGTTGTTAGAGAATCAATGTCGTGGATGTTGAATCGCGGATTAAACCATCCGAAGTAGGTACAATGTGCAGTATAATTTATGAAACCGACCCCTTGTCTGATGTGGTTTTGTATTTCGTCCGACCTCGTATCGGAGTCGGGATTGTAGTAGCAGATGGTGTCGTTCAGGCTGTCGTGTTGTATTATGCAGGATTTTAAGTAGTTGATTTGTCCGTTGGTCGTTGTTGGAGCGGGAGGTGTCTCTTCTTTGCCTGCAACTAACAAACTGCGTCCCAGATAGCTGCTGTCAGACAGCAGAAAACGTTCATAAGTAAGCGTCTTTGCAATGATTTGGTTCAGAGTTCCGGTGTCGCTGACTGAAATTCGTCCTAATAATGCGTCAGGCAGATAATCTCCGGTAAACTCGGCATAATATAGGTCGGTTCTATGAACGCCCAACCCGCTGATTCGGTGTTGGCCGAGCCATAAAGGAATTTCCTGTTCGTCGCCGACAATCAATATGAAAAGTGGAGCCGGCTTGGTTGGGGTTGCGTCGTCATACCGTTGCTGAAGATGCGCCTTTATGTCTTCTTTGTCGTTTGATTCGGTGTAGAATTCCTCAACGGAGAATCCTTCTTGACGTTTCCAGGAAATAAACGGTTGCAGTGATTCCTGAAATATGGGTGGTGCAACTATGAGATATGTGTAAGGAATGTTCGATGGAATGAGGCCGTTAGAGTACGATTTTGTCGTGGTGTTATTGTTTTTGAATGAGATAGTCGCAGATAAGTGTGTGCAAAATTCCACTTGTTGGCGAACTGGATTATATTTGACAGGTGATATAGTCAGCATAGCAAACTGTTGTCCCCTCATAGAACCTAAGGACTTAATGTTAATGAGGTTAAAGCAGTAATAATTATCGGAGTTGTAAATGGAACTGTCTTCCGCTTGGGTGAAGCGAATGGCATTTTTTATGCTTGCCGGTTGCGCGGGACGCAGAGGAGCGTCGTGACCGAGTTGTTTTAGAGAGCAGATGCTCCATTCTTCTGTTTCAATTTGTATAACATAGTCGCTACCATTAGGGATTTGTATTATTTGATGATACTCAGGCAGCATAGGTTTGCCTGGATGTTGGCTATATCCATTTGTGGCTGGGGAGGTAAGGGATGCGTAGTTGTCATCAAAAGGTGTTGAGTGTATGTCGGCTAGATTGTATTCAAATGTTATTTTGTCGTTTGAAAAATGCTTAAAATTTATGCCGCTATTATCTACTCGTTGAGCAAAACTGTTAAGGGGTGAAATGAGGAAAAAAGATAAAAACAAACAGATTATCTTGGACAAATGTTTGTTATTGGCGTTCCAAAGAGAACGGTTGTTCTTTTTGGAATAGTTCATAAGGGATGAGAAGCCAATAATCATAATGTTTGTATTCTTTTGATTTTTTGAGCGTTGGATAACGAGTCGAGAGTTATTGTAAATTGCAAAAATACTATTTTTTATTGTTTTTTTTGTCGAGTAGATATTATTTTTGTAATTTTGCAGTTTTCATTTAAGACTGATTGCCTGTCAAAGGTTTTTAGAATCAGTTGTTTAATTATGAAATATAGAAATAAAATATACTGAGATGCGTAAAATCAGATTGTTCATAGCTTTTTTGATGACTTTTTTGGTCTTCATTCCCTGTCGTGGACAGTCGGAATATGATTTGCGCGATTCGATCCAGATGTATCGCGAACAGGTTGAGTTGCTTACAAAACAGCTCGACACAAATGATGTCCTTTTGGCAACATTGCGTCGCCGAATGCGTGACCTGGTGATGTTGAAAGACTCCCTAATAGCAGCCAATGACTTGTTCCAAAAGGAACTGCAAGCCAAAAATAAGTTGATGGATGAACAGAAAATAGCTATGCTTGAGAAAGAGCGTTTGGTGGCGGAAAAGGAGGAACTTTACAGACAGGCACTTGCCAATTCGACTGTGGATAAGGCTAAGTGGGAAGGAGAATTAAAGGCGAAGGAGGCAAGCATAGATGCAAAGACCCGTGAAATCGCTTACTTGCAAAAGGATATTGATGCCAAAGAGGTTACGCTTCAGTCGCAGCGTGAGAACTATACTCATCTGTTAACCGAAAAGGAGCATTACAGACATCTGGTCGACTCGTTGCAGAAACGGGTCAATGCCGTGGAATTGGAAAATGTGCGTAAGCAGGAGGAAAACAAATATCTGGCTCAAAAGGCTAAGGATGCCGAAGAGAAGGCTGCCATTACGTTGAACAAGAAGAAGAAAGTTCGTCCGATACAGGGTATTGCCTTGCGTTTTTTCCGAACCCCACAGTGGGATATCCGGTTGACGCCTGAGACCGATGGCACCTTCACGAAAATTATACGTAACAGGAACGCAGGAGATATTGAATTCGACTTTGTCACAGGAGCGTCGGTTATGCTTTGGGATTTGACCGATTTTTTCAATGGCGACACCAAAGTCGACTCCCTTTCCCGTATGCGTGAGATACCGCGATTTGACCAGAAGTTCAACTACGATTTGGGCATCTATGTCGGTTTCGGAGGCTCCAATTTGTTCAAGAATTTTTACATAGGACCAAGTTTCCGCTTTGTTGACTTCTTTTACCTGACAATTGGATTGAATATCTGTGAGTATGAAGTGCTTCGTGAAGAATATCAGCCCAACCAAACCATTGGAGCTATGCTTTCAATCGATGACATCACCGCCAAGTCATGGTTGGTAAAGCCGTTCATTTCACTCTCGATAGACTTGGATTTCCTGTCATACATAAAGAAATAAAACAGACTTCGATATGCAACAACCATTTTTGATTTACAATACTTTAACTCACCAGAAAGAACTTTTCTCCCCACTCACGCCCGATCACGTGGGAATGTATGTTTGCGGTCCTACGGTTTATGGCGACGCTCATCTTGGTCACGCTCGACCGGCAATCACATTCGATGTGTTGTTCCGCTATCTGCAACATCTGGGATACAAGGTGCGCTATGTCAGAAATATAACCGATGTGGGACACCTTGAACACGATGCCGATGAGGGCGAAGACAAGATAGCAAAGAAGGCCCGTCTCGAGCAGCTTGAGCCGATGGAGGTGGCGCAGTATTACACAAATCGTTATCACGCTGCAATGGATTGCCTCAATGTGCTGCGTCCCAGTATAGAGCCCCACGCCAGCGGCCACATCATAGAGCAGATAGAGTTAGTGCAGAAAATCCTCGATGCAGGGCTGGCTTACGTCAGCAACGGCAGCGTCTATTTCGACATCCGCAAGTATCAGGAGGAGACACATAAGTACGGCCAGCTCAGCGGCCGTGTCATCGACGAAATGCTTGCCACCACCCGCGAGCTCGACGGCCAGGACGAAAAGCGTTTTGCCGGTGACTTCGCCCTGTGGAAAAAGGCTTCGCCTGAGCACATTATGCGATGGCCTTCGCCTTGGAGCGACGGCTTTCCTGGCTGGCACGCAGAGTGCACCGCTATGGGCGCCAAGTATTTGGGTTCGCCGTTCGACATTCACGGTGGCGGAATGGATCTGGTCTTCCCGCATCACGAGAGTGAGATAGCTCAATGTGTGGCATCCACCGGCCACGGCCCCTGCAAGTATTGGATGCACAACAATATGATCACCATCAACGGTCAGAAGATGGGTAAGTCGCTGGGTAATTTCATCACCCTCGGCGAGTTCTTCGAAGGCAGCCACAAGAACCCGCAGACTGGCGAGGAGATGCTGGCGCAACCGTATGGTCCGATGACAATCCGCTTTTTCATCCTCCAGGCGCACTATCGCAGCACCGTTGATTTCAGCAACGAGGCTCTTCAGGCTGCCGAGAAGGGGTATGGCCGACTGATGCAGGCATTCAAAACACTGAAATCGCTCCAGCCGTCAAAGACAAGCTCGGTTGATGTCAAAGGTTATCGCCAGCTCTGCTATGATGCGATGAACGACGATATGAATACTCCGATTGTCATCTCGCATCTGTTCGATGCAGCAAAAGTAATCAATACCGTCAACGACCACAAGGCCACGTTGACGCAGGAAGATATCGATGAGTTGAAGTCTCTGTTCCAAGACTTTGTCTTCGATATAATGGGTCTTCGCGATGAGGCTTCGTCCGACAATATAGCGTTGATCGACGGCTTGATGCAGATGATTCTCGATGTCCGTGCTGCAGCCAAAGCCAACAAGGACTGGGCAACGAGCGACAAAATCCGTGACAGCCTTGCAGCACTCGGAGTGTCTGTAAAGGACGGAAAGGATGGAGCAACTTGGGAACTTAAATAGTAAACACTAAATCTTTTTCTTATGGAGTTAAGACAAAGCCTCAGTGACCTCATTTTCTCAAAAGGAGAAATGAAGCACGATATATATTATTCAACCATCGATACTTTTGGTCTTTTCCGCAATGTGGCAAAGGATATTATTGCTCAGCTCAAAGAACGCAATAAGCATACAGACAAGGATATGCGTTTTGACTTTATTGATCGTGGTGATTTTGAGTTTGAAATCCGTTTCGCCAGCGACACACTGGTTTTTATGATGCATACCAACATATTCGAGTTCTCACGCAACCACGAAGTGATGAAATCGGCTTACATCCGCGAGGATCCTGAACGTTCCTATTGCGGTGTGATACAGATATATAACTTCCTGACCGACTCGTTCCTGTATCAACGCGACAGCGATTTGGGCTATATGATTGGTCGCGTGTTTATTAACAAAGAGAAACACTACTTTATCGAGGGTAAGCGCGAACTGGGTATGCTTTACAATAATTTCAACACCTCAACGATATCCGAAGAATCGGTGCAAAATATCGTGGAATCTGCTATCGAATACACCACCAATTTTGATCTTTTGACCCCTCCATACGACGAAGTTAAGGTCGTTTCAGTAGGGGAGATACGTAACAATTTTGATAAAAAATCCCTAGTGACCGCTAAACGTTTAGGTTTTCGTTTCCAGGCAGATACGGATGTGTAAAGAAAGATATTTACAATCGGTTGTGAAAAAAAATTTTGCCAGTTTGGAAAATGTTCGTACTTTTGCATCCGCTTTTGAGGGGCGAAAACACTGTTTAATAAGCATCAAAATGCCACTAAACAATGGTTTTACACTCAATGGTAAAAAGGCTCCGTTCGTCTAGCTGGCCCAGGACGTGAGATTTTCATTCTCAAAATCGCGGGTTCGAATCCCGCACGGAGTACAAAACAAGAATAATAGAACATAGTAATAATTATGGCACATCACAAGTCAGCAAAAAAAAGAATCCGCTCAAGCGAAAAGAAGAGAATCGAGAACAGATATTACGCAAAAACTATGCGCAACGCACTGCGTGATTTCCGTGCTCTTGAGGACAAGGCTGTAGCAGCCGAGAGACTGCCCAAGATGGTTTCCATCATCGACAAACTGGCAAAACGTTCGGTTATCCATAAGAACAAAGCCTCCAACCTCAAATCAAAACTGATGAAACAAGTTAACGCTATGTAATTCAAAGCGTTGAAACGAATAAAAGGAGGACATCGAATGATGCCCTCTTTTTTATTGTATCAGTAGCCCGATGTTGTCGAAGAGATCAAGGATGCTGCCGTTGGCCAGGTGAAGACCGTTTATGCCAACGGCGCGGGCACCGTCGAGGTTTTTCTCAATGTCGTCAATGAAGAGAGTCTCTGACGGCACGAGATGCTGTTCTTCAATGATGCGCTCAAAACCTTCGGTTGCAGGCTTGCGGCAATGCATAAACTGTGAGAAATAAGCCGCGTCAAAGCATTCTTGGAAGATGTCGAATCCGTATTTTTGCTTAAGCTTGACGGTAAAGCAGTCATAGTTGATTTGATTGGTGTTGCTGAAAAGGAACACTTTGTAGTTTTTGCGCAGCTTGATGAGCAATTCTACTCGCTCACGGGGAACGTCAATGAGTATTGCGTTTACTATATCATCAATATCGTTGTCACTTAAATTTTTGCCCGTCATACGTCGTATGTAGTCGCGGTACTGGGCAGGAGAGAGGAGCCCTTTCTCAAACAGATCCATCTCCGGCGTCTGGAAGTCCTTGCTATAGAACGTGCCGAGGTCGGTTACACCGTGTTTTATAAAGGCCTCACCGACGTTTTCGTAACGTATATCGTGAATAACCCCGCCAAAATCAAATATAATATTACGTATTCTATTCATTTTTATTTATAATGCTTGTTTTCAGATCTATACAGCAGTATGTGCTATGTTGTAGTTTGCAAAGGTACAATTTTTGTTGAAAATAGAGAAAAAATTGTGTTTTTTATACTTTCAGTTGTGTAATTGTTAGAGATAAAGAGTCTTGATAATCAATTCATTTTAATTTATTTTTACTTAAAAATGAAAAAAAATTTGTCAGTATTAAAAAAAGTCGTACTTTTGCACTCGCAATTAAGGAAAGGTCTTTTAAATATTGCAAACGGTTCGGTAGTTCAG
>DBXH01000038.1:41884-50641 GCA_002309335.1 Bacteroidales bacterium UBA1217
AGTCTCGTCCGGACCGCCAAACAAAGAAGCTCTCAAGTTGAGAGCTTTTTTTATGTACAGATTCATCCTTTTCTCGGAATTCCAAATTCAAAATTAGGATTTACTAATTGGGGTTGACTGGTTTTGACAGCAAGGTTAATGGATTTGTAAGCAAGCAGGCTCACGCATCAGCAGCCTTGAAAACCGATGCAGAACAATAATTGGCGAAAATAACTACGCTCTTGCTGCATAACCGAAGCATAGTAGGTTAGCTTAATCCGCGCAAAAGTTGCGTGGACAAGACATCTCCCACAGGCCCCGACCGTCGGCGTGTGACACGGAGGTGCTCAGAAAGACGGGATAGCTGGCATAAGGCCCCGAAATGCCGGTGAAACTTTAGGGGATAAGGGTGGCCTTGGGTGTCCGCGTCCGGAGCCGCCTCGAAAACCAATCACGGAATAAGCTTGTAGAAAGCACGTCAGTTACTTGTATGGACGGCGGTTCGACTCCGCCCAACTCCACTAAAAAAAAGAGACCATCAAGGTCTCTTTTTTTTGTTGTTTGTTGCAAAGAAATTACTCTTCCTGGTGCTCTTGTTCTTGTACTTTTTCTTTGGCCATTTCGAGGGTCGACATACACATATTGATGATGAACTCGTCGCGACTGACTTTAATGCTTCCGGAGTGGTATGCATCATTTGCGAACTGGACAATGCTGAACATCGCCTCGCAGTCCCTATCGAGAAGCATATCGCTGTTCAGGTAGGTCCGCGGCTTGTCGGTCTTGTTGTCGAAGTAGACGAACTCGTCCTGGTGCATAACACCGTCGGGCCGTGTACAGCTTACGTAGAGTATGCACAGGGAGTCGTTGATGAACGTCGTTTTGGTTGATGGCTGTGCGTTTTCGCCGTAGAGTTGGACCATACGTGTCGTTGCTGCTTGTATGGCAGCATCTTCCAATGCAGAGGATTCGTCGGCAGGGGCTGTCTTGTTGCCGCAGGCGCTGATTAAAAGGAATGCTGCAATAATTGGTAAATAAAGATGTTTCAAATTTCTATTATTTTTGGGCGATTGATAAAAAGAATGATTTGCCGTTGGCGATAGTCACTTCCAGTGTGTCGATGTTGCACCCGGACGAGACCGCATCAGTTTCGGTCGATTTTAAGTGGTCTATCAGAATGCCTGTACCGGTCCATTTGAACCAGGCTTCTTTGCGTGTCCACAGTTTGGCAAAGGTGTCCTGAGGCTCCTGCGACGAAAGAATTTCAGTCTGTTCTTCTTCGTTGAATGCTCGTTGCAGCAGGCTGTCGCTGAACTTACGCCTTCCTTCAACGTCGATGCCGACCTCGAGGTTGCTGACTCCTACTGCCACAGCATCGTTGCAATGGCTTATGTTGAAATGCACTCCGTCGTGGTTGGTGATATAGGGCTTGCCGTGCTCGCCGAAGGCCCAGAGTAGTGGCTCTGAATCGGGAGCTATCAGCTTGCTCGGAAACTCTTTGACAACGGTTCCGGCGCTTTCGATTTCGGCTTGGTTGTGCCCGATTGCATAGCTGAGCATAATGTAAGCAACGACCTGTTCGCAGCGGTGGCGGTGGTTTTTGATGTTGGCCACTATTTGTTGCTGTTGCTGCGGCAGGTTGGGCAGAATGCCGTTGATGCATTCTTCGCTCACTGAATCGGGATTGCGGAAATAATAGACTATCATACAGTGTAAAAAGAGGGTGCCGAAGCGACACCCTCTTGTTTGATTTTTTTCAACTTCTTATTGCGTCACTCTTTCAAGCCATTTGACCATACAGAGCATCACGATCATCGACAGTAGGCAGACGCCCATAAAGACGCTCCAGCAGATCCAGATCGGGAAGTTGGTGTACATCAGAGGTCCAATCCAGAGCAGGCCGTTGCCAACTGCGGTGGCACCAAGCCACAGACCCTGGCAGAGACCAAGCAGGTTCTTGGGAGCCACTTTCGAAACGAAGCTCAATCCAAGAGGACTGATGAACAGCTCTGCGACGGTCATAAAGAAGTAGTAAACGATGAGTACCCAAGGACCGGCTTTCAGACCGGCTGCGGTTGTTGCATCAAGTTTGGTGAACTCTTCGGCCGAAGGATAACCCTGAGTGTTGCAGAACAATGTCATAAAGAGATATGCGATAGCGGCGATACCCATACCGATGGCAATCTTGCGCGGTGTGGAGAACTTACGACCCCACTTGGTGCCGAACAGCCACATAATCGGGAAGGTCAGCAAGCAAACAAAGAACGGGTTGACAGCCTGCCATACCTCTGGCGGGAAGAGCGAGGTGTTGACGAAGTCACGTGCAAAGAGCGACATCGATGTTCCGTTCTGATGGAACGACCACCAGAAGAAGACTGCGATAACGAGTACTGCGAAGAGGGCATAGATACGCTGTTTGAGCTCCTTGGCCATAGCCAGTTTCTCTTCTGCGGTGTATTCCACGCTTTCGGTAGCGGATTTCTTGGCAGGTGTGGGGAATTTCTTCTTGCTGGCCACGAAGATGAGCAGCGAGATGATCATAGCTGCAACAGAGGCGATGAACGAATAGTGAACGCCGGTGTTGAAGACGTTGAGGTAGTTCTGGCACATTTCCTGAGCTGCTGCGGTATCGGTCGGCAGCGCTATGTGCATATTGGCGAAGAGTTCAGTAGCCTTTGCAATTGCATCGGGTGCCATAGCGGCACCTACGGTCAGGTATTCGTGGCACAGGGCGGGAAGGTCTGCATTGTACTGGAAGCCGTTTACACCAAGCCACCAGCTGCGGAGCAGAGGAGCTACGAAAGGAGCGATAAGACCTCCGATGTTGATGAACATATAGAAAATCTGGAAGCCCGGGTCGCGTTTGCTCTTTGCTTCGGCAAGAGCTTCGGGACTTATCTTTGCTGCTTCAGCCTCGAAATTGTCGTACATCTGTCCGACGATAGCCTGCAGGTTGCCTTTGAAAAGGCCGTTACCGAAGGCAATCATAAGCAGAGCGAAGCAGGTCAAAGGCAGAAGCCAGTTGATGTTGCCTGCGGTGGCTAGGATGGGTATGGCGAGGATGATGTATCCGCAAGCCATAACCAATAGACCTGACTGAATGGTTGTTTTGTAGTTCTGTGTGCGGTCGGCTATAATACCGCCCACCAAGCTCAGGATATAAATGCCGCAGTAGAATGCGGAATAGATACCCGTAGCAACGCTGTTGCTCAAACCAAACTTTGAGCAGAGGAACAGAACCAGAACCGCATTCATAATATAGTAGCCAAAACGCTCTCCCATATTACTCAAGGCGGCTGCAATTAGTCCTTTAGGATGTCCTTTCATAATTGTGATGTTTTTGATTAATAATATTTTAGTTTGATTTTAATTGTTTTTCGGAAATCAAATAATTGTGCAAATTTACGAATTTTTTTGAAATAGGAACGATATTTATTGAATATTTTGTATTTTTGCAAACAAATAGTAATGGATATGTTGTCACAAATGTCTGTGATTCTTGATACTGTAAAAGCCCTTGCTCAAGGCGAAACGATTCTCTATCCCACCGACACCATCTGGGGGCTCGGTTGTGATGCCACCAATGCTGATGCTGTAGATAAGATATATGCACTCAAGCAGCGCGACCATAGCAAAAGTATGCTGATCCTTTGTGCCGATATCGAGATGGTATGCCGCTATGTGTCTCCTGTCGGCAACGATGTGCGGGATCTTCTGCTATATGAGGAGCGGCCGACTACGGTCATTATGCCGCTGAAGGAGAGTTTGCTGGCCGGCAATCTTTCTGCTGCCGACGGCACGATAGGGGTGAGAATACCGCAGATGGACTTCTGCCAGCAGCTGTTGCGTTGTTTCGGCAAGCCTGTTGTCAGCACGTCGGCCAATTTCTCCGGTCAGCCGTCGCCGGCATCGTATGACGATATTGACCCGGAACTGATAAATAAGGTCGGCTTTGCAGTCCCACGGTCGATGGAGGAGCACACTGGTGGCCGCTCGTCACGGATACTCAAAGTCGGTTCTGATGGAGATGTGACAGTTTTGCGCAAATGAAAACTGGGGTGGTACATTGTACTGCCCCAGTCTTATTATCGTGTTGAGTGTGTTGTTATTTGTTTAGTTTAATTTGTTTTGCCGATGTGGGTTTGGTTGCGGGACGAAATCTCTCAAACTCGGCAGGCTTGTCAATACCCAAAACCTTCGTTCCTTGTTCGTAGCGTATGTCGAGCGGGATGTTGGCTTTTTCGATAGCTTTAAGATCTTTGGCCAGTTCGGGACGGACCTTGCCGTTCTTCTCGGCATAGCTCTTTGCTGCGTTGTAGTCACCGTCGCCTTCGGTTTTGATAACCAAGGCTGCCCAGCCTTCAAGTGCCTCACGCATCTTCTTTTTGTTTACAACATATCTACCATCTTTGTCGCGCGAGAAGGCACCCTTGTCCTGCATATAGTTGAAGCACATTATATTGGCAATGCCGTGTGCTTCGGTGGCACCGAAACGCACGCTGCGCAGCAGTCCTGCAAGATAGGTTACGTAGGCGTCCTCGACGGTGATGTCCTTTATCTCGCCCTTCTCGATTAGGGTCTGGACGATATAGAGTCCGCAGATGTCGGCCTTAGCCTCTTCCCAAGCGCTGTACTGGTTCTGGAGGGCTTTGCGGACGTTGCCTTTGCCTGTGATGGTGTTCTTGATTCCAAGGCCGTGAGCCACCTCGTGGTAGCAGACGTTGCTGAAGAAAGCATCGAACTTGATGTTTTTCAGCTGATCTTTGCTTATCATAAGGTTGGCGATGGGAACAAGTATGTTTTCGAACTTGGCCTGCATAGCGTTCTTCAGCTGCAGACGGCGGCTGCCTTTCTCCAGCTGCACTTTCTCGTCGTTGGGCAGGTTGATGGCAATGGTTTTGCTACCGGCATTGCAGTCGCCGGCATAGTAGATTACGTCATAAACGTTGAGGTCGCTTTCTGTGCCGGGCACCTCCTTTTTGTATTTCGGGTCGCAGGGCAGTTGCTTCTGCAGGTCGGGCAGCATAGCGGTGAAACGAGCCAAATCTTTGCTCCATTTTTCATCTTTTATAAGTACAAATGCTTCGTGGGCGGTCTTGTAGCCGAACAGAGCATCCTCATAGTTCTCAATGGGACCGAAGACAAAGTCGAGGCGGCTGTCTTTCATATCCATCCAAGCCATATCGCTTTCAAAGTAATCGTCTGTGCGCAGAGCTTCACGGCGGAGTTCGAGGTATTTCCTTAATCCTTCATTCTCGGCAAGTTCGATGGCTTTTTCAAGCAGCTCGTCCACTTTCTTGAGCTGGCGTGCGTAGGCTTTGTGATAAGGTATTACGACAAGGTTGCCCGATTCGTCGCGTTCCAGTATGGTATACTGGCTGGTCTTTTCGGGGTCTTTCAGTTTCTCAAATTCCTCTTTGGTCATATCCTTCGGATAGAAGTTGGCTCCGGCGGGTTTGGCTCCGAAACCTGGTATGAATGGTTTCTCGGCGTTCAGACGATCCCAGGCACCATATTGTATTTCGGCAAACTGGCGCATATAAGGGTCTTTAAGGTCTCTTAACATTTTGCGGTTTTCACGACCGAAAGCCTGCTCCCAATAGATTTCGTCCATAACGTTGGCTATCTGGATAAAGATGCCCACCAGTTCGGCCTCGTTCTTACTGAGTTGGTTGATGTCATATTTCAGCGCGAAAGGAGCATATTGCTCAACCTTCTTTTTCATATCATTCGTTTCCACGTTTATTTGCTGTGCTTTGACTGTGCCTGCACCAATTGTCAGAAGTGCAAACGACATAAGGGTTAATGCTATTCTTTTCATTATTATTGAGGGTTTTAATTAAATTCATAACTCGCTGTTCAGGAAAGCGTGGGTCTCCATTATTTTCTGCACCTGCTTATTCTCGGCGGTCTCCTTCAGCGCTTTTGCATAGCGCATATTGTGGGTGTCGGTGCCCATATATTCCACCATTCCGGCTTTGATGTAGTCGAATCCCTTCTGCCGTGCGGCTTCGCCATAGAATCCGTTGAGCGAAAGGACGTTGACCTGAAACTTGATGTCCATTTCCTTCATCTTTCTCACCTCCTCAGAGTGGATGCCAAGATATGGGTATCGCTCTGGATGTGCAAGGATAAGCTTGTAGCCAAGCCGTAGGTATTCTGCAAATATATCTGTCGGCATATAGTCGTTGAAATGAAGCGAAAACTCGCACAGCAGGATCTTGCCGGGCAGAGTCAGCACATTGTCTACCCCTGGGCGGCGCGCAAAACGCGGGTCAAACCGGTATTCGCCGCTGATCACTCCAAATTCGGGCAACCCCTCGACATTGCTTTTCTCTATCTCTTTCTTCAGTTTAGCAAAACGCTCCTGGATGTCATTCTCTTCATTCGGATAGTTCGCCTGGAAATGAGGTGTGAAATGAACCTTCGTGAAACCCACCTCCGCCAATACTTTCAGACATGCGATAGTCTCCTGAACGCTGCCCGAGCCATCGTCCACATTGGGCAACAGGTGGCAATGCATATCTGATTTCAGAGGACTGAACGTCTTTGTCTGTTTTTTCGGTTTAAGAAAGTCTAATATCATAGTTGTTAGTCAGGGAGGGTAAATAGTTGATAATAAGTTAACTGTAGATTATGATATATTTTGGTATTCTTTGCAAAGGTACGTATTTTTTTTGACAAATTAATACTGGTGTGTTAATTTTTTTGCAATCAAATGTAATGTGCTGATATTTCTCAATTTATTATTCAATATACAAAATTCTAGAATCCTCTTCAACCTTTCAAACTCTTTAAGCGAAGCGACCCTTTTCAACCTTTTAAACCTTTACCAAGATAGTAACTCCTAACGTTCCGTTAAACGATGCCCCTAGTTTTGAGGGAATGGCGTTAAGAAATCCTGACTGGAGGAGCGTAAAATCGACCACGTCCAAGCAATGGACAACTTCACAGCTTAATAGGAATGGAAAAAGTGGTTATTAAGAAGTAAGTTAATTGCTTAGACACACATGCGCGTTTGGTCGGTTTAGCTCTGGAGGGCAGGATTTTAGCCGATTCCCTCAGCGGTATCACTTCAACGTATAAGGCTCCACAAGTCCACTGGACTTGTTCCGTATTTGCCAGCGTTTCTTTTTGGCTTTGGAAAAAGAAATGCTGATTAGAACAATCATAATTAATTACCCACCTATTGACAAATTGCATTTTTTTTCACATCTTTTCACCTCTGTTGGTTAAAAATGAAGCATTTCGCCTTAGGTTCGCTTCTAAGTCGCTTCTGGGTCAATTCTGGGTTTACGCATAAAAAATATCTAACCGAAGTATATCACATTCCCTGTTTTTTTTATTCCCGATACAATAAACACGCTTGTTGTTCGTTAAAAAACCTGTATTAATAATCTCCCCGTTTTTATGCAACAGATTGAAGTCGTTATAGAAAACACAGGTGAACGCCGAATGATAGACCAAGGCACTCCGCTCCACGAACTCGCCACGCAGGTCAATCACCATTGCAAATACCCCGTGCTTTGCGCATTGGTAAACAATAAGATAAAGATGCTGTCGTATTGCGTCTACAAGCCCAAGAACATACGTTTTATAGACATTACCCATCGTCAGGGCTACCGCATCTACATCACCTCGCTCTGCTTTCTGCTGTACAAAGCTGTGCGCGACTGTTTCCCCAAGGCGGTGCTGACCATCGACCATTGGATGGTTAACGGCTTCTTCTGCAGAATTAAACCCTTCGAGGAGGACTGTGTGTTGCCTTCCCAGCTCGAGATTGTCCGCACGGTGCGCGACCGTATGGTTGAGATGCAGCGGCTCGATTTGCCCTTCGTCAGCCGCTCAATGCTTGTGTCGGATGCTATCAAATTGATCGAGAATGAGCCTATACCGGCCACACAACGGCTGCTGAAAGGGCTTACGCAACTCTATATCGAGATGTATTTCTTGGGTGGAACACCTCACAAATGGGCCACGCGCCTTGTCCCTTCCACGGGTGTGCTGACGCAATGGGATTTGCGTTCTTTCGCCGACGGTTTCCTGCTGCAATGCCCAGACCCCACAATGCCCGAAAAACTTGACATCTATCAGGATGCTCCCAAGTTGTTCAACATCTTCCAGGAGCACCACAACTGGGCCAAGTTGCTGAATGTAACCACTGTCGACGACCTCAACGAGGAAGTCCGCAATCACCGTGAAAACCACCTGATTCAGGTGAGCGAAGCTCTTCACGAAAAGAAATACGCCTCTATCGCCGATATGATTGACCAGCGTCGCGACAAAGTTCGTATGGTACTGCTTGCCGGACCTTCATCGAGTGGCAAGACCACCTCCTGCCGCCGTCTGGCAGTTCAGCTGGCTGTGCTTGGGTTTGACGTCAAGCAGCTCTCGCTCGACGATTATTTCCTGCCGCGTGAAAAAACTCCGCGCCAACCCAACGGCGACTACGACTTTGAATCCATCAACGCTCTCGACATCCCTCTGCTCAACGAGCANNCAGATGTTCGAAGGCAAGGAGGTGAACATCCCTACCTACGATTTCAAGAAAGGTGAACCCTTCTTTAGCGGCAAGAGCATTCAACTGAAGAAAGAGAGTATCCTGGTTGTCGAGGGCATCCACGCACTCAACCCTGAGCTTACGGCTCAGATAGATGATGAACTGAAATTTAAAGTATATGTGTCGGCCCTCACTCAGATTGCGCTTGATAAGCAGAATATTATCCGGTCGAACGACAACCGGCTTATACGTCGCATTGTGCGCGACAACAATTTCCG
>DBXH01000038.1:50700-51000 GCA_002309335.1 Bacteroidales bacterium UBA1217
GAAAATGCCGATGTGATGTTCAATTCGGCGTTGCTCTACGAACTTGGCATCCTTCGCCCGTTTGCTGAGCCTCTGCTCAAAATGGTGCCGCAAAGCTCCGAGGAATATGCCGAATCCACTCGTTTGTTGAGTATTCTGGAATTGATTGAGCCGATACAGACGAAGTTCATCCCGCCCACCAGCATCTTGCGCGAATTCCTTGGCGACAGCAGCTTCGAATATTAATTTTTTCAAGTTAATACAATATTATTTCCCAACAGTCGTTATTGGGATGTTTTGCGATAGTAGCTCAGTTGGCAG
>DBXH01000038.1:51015-51396 GCA_002309335.1 Bacteroidales bacterium UBA1217
TCGAGCCCCGTCTATCGCTCTATCTGAAAAGGGGTTGTAGGCAACAACCTCTTTTAACTTAAATGAAACACTTAAAAATGCATAATTCCGTCCCCGATTTGAATAATTTTATAGGCCCTTGTGTGTATTTTAAGAATTATTAACAAAATTCAGAGTGTTGAAAAACATAGTTTTATGACAAAAGTGTTGTTTTTGTGAAAGAAAATAGGTCGTATTTTGAAAAAATGATGTACTTTTGCACTCGCTTTTATAGAAAAAAACAATAATTATGTATTTGACACCCGAAAAGAAACAAGAAATATTTGCAGAATACGGCAAGAACACCAAAGATACCGGTTCGGCCGAAGCACAGATAGCTCTCTTCACCTATCGCATCCAGCA
>DBXH01000015.1:0-9650 GCA_002309335.1 Bacteroidales bacterium UBA1217
AAGTCCGTCCCCAGCATTCTGTTGACAACACTCTGAGCTCCGCACGGCACACCGATGCCAAGGAGCAGGAGCGAAAGCAATATGTTCCTGATTGGTTTCATCGTGAGAATATGTCTGACATTTTCATTAGTCTTATGGTATGCGTCTTGCCGTCGGTTGTGGTGATGGTGAGGAGATAGGTGGCTTGGGGGCGAGCAGTGAGATCGAGGCTGTAAGTTCGCTCTCCGCTTTCAGACGTTTTATCACCTCATCAGCGTTACCGTACCGATGCCGGCGCGGACAATGCCGTTGGGTAGTTCGACTTCATATTTGTACACGTATGCTGCCTGATGTTGAGGGATGCCTTTGGCGGTGCCGTCCCAGGCGGCTTCGGGGTCGGTGGTGCTGAAAATCAAGTTGCCCCAGCGGTTGTAGATATACAATTCATATTTGACTGGCTCAAAACTGAGGTAGCCGCGGAAGCGGTTGTTCGTCTCCTGGTCGGGCGTGAAGGCGTTGGGAAACCAGATATTGTACATCGGCGGCTCTTCAGGCGGTGGTGGAGGGACGGCATTCAGACCGACTATCAGCGTCACCATAGAGTCGCACCCATATTGGTTTGTGAAATGAAATGTGTATTCGCCGCTGTCAGCGATGGCGGTACCGTCGTATTTAATGGTGTCGCCGGCATCGATGCTGACGTGCAAGACTGTTGAGTCTGTCGGGCTGACAAACAGTTTTAAAACATAGTGTCGCTGAGCAAAGTCGTCCACGCTGTCGCGCTGGAATGTGAAAGTGCCCGGCATTGTTGGCTTGGCATAAAAGCCATAGCCATTATACAGCTCGCCGAGACAGATGGTGTCTCTTACAGTTATGGTGTCCTTACGGATTACGGTTTGCAGATGCAGCGTCACCGTCGAGTCGCATCCGTTGGCAGCAACGGTTGTATGCGAATATACGCCGTTCTGTGTCAACGTGGTGTCGAAAAAGAGAAGGCTGTCACCTATGAAGATCGTGTCGTAGAGCACGGTGTCGCTTGTGGGCAGGATGGTCAGCGTCAGCAGATGGACATCGATGGTGCTGTCGTTCACCAGCTCTGTGTAGTCGAAGGTGTATGTGCCGGTCGTGCTCGTTTGACTGGCTATCGGGTTGAAACCATAGCCGCTGTATGGCGTTCCGAGGCAGACGGTGTCGGTGTGATATAGCGTGTCGCGTGTGGTGATATGGGCGGGATATATATGGACGTTGTCAATGAAGGTGGAGTTGCCGCCTGGAAATCCGTAAGTAAGAGTGTCGCATCTTTTGGTACGGAAACCGATACGGTAAGGTGGCGAGACACCGTCGAACATACCGAGCACGTCAACGTCGAACATCTGCCACTCGTAGCCGTTGAGTGTGTAGGTAAGGGTCGAGAATGGGATGAAATCGCGTCCGCAAGTGGGATTGCACGGCCAACTGGTACGATTGGTGCTCCACCAGTTTGTCGTTGTTGTGTCGGGCACCGAGTCGGTCAATATGCCAACCTCTATTTCAAGCGGTATCAGTCCTGCACCTGGACTTGGACTGTTTGTGTCTTGTGCGACGACGAAATCGAAGGTAACCCTTGAAGGCAGTTCGTAGAACCAGGGCGATGCCAACAGCGAGCCACCACACTTATAGTCGTAGGTCGTATCCCAAAAGCCCGATGCCGGATGATAGTCATTCCAAGCACCGGCATAGTCCATACGCACCATACCGTTGTTGATATATCTGTGATTATTGTAAGGTACCAACAAATGGCCAGGCCTATAGAACATTGTTCCTGCCCATCCGCGAGTACAGCCCTCCCAGCCGCCGAAGAAGTGGTAGGCCGGACTGTAATGGTGTGTAGGGTCTATATACCTGTTGGAGTCCTCAATGTAGCTTTCAAAATCTTCGTAGAACGGCAACGTCACAATGACCTGGCTGCGCAGATTGGCACAGCACAGCAGCATTAGCAAAAACCATATATGTCTCCCCTTGCATAACATTTCATAGAGTGTCTTTTGCTTTCTTTGCCAACTCAAAGAGAGCGACAGGCAGATGGCAGTAGCCCGAGGGGTTCTTATCTAGGTAGTCCTGATGGTACTCCTCGGCACGGTAGAAGTTGCGCAATGGCTCGACCTCGACGCACAGAGGCAATCCGTACTTCTTGGCCTCTTCTGCAACCACCTCGTCGATGACGGCGCGGTCGGAAGAATTGCTGTAATAGATGCCTGTGCGGTAGCGCGTACCCTCGTCCTCGCCCTGTTTGTTAAGGCTGGTGGGGTCGATAGCCTTGAAGTACATCTCAAGCAAGAAACGCAGGCTTACAACAGCCGGATTGTAGCGCAGATGCACCGTCTCGGCATAGCCCGTCTGGTCGGTATAGACCTCTTTATATGTGGGATTCTCGGTGTTGCCGTTGGCAAAGCCCACCTCGGTAAAGGTAACGCCTTCAATCAGTTTTAGGTATTTCTCCGCCCCCCAGAAGCATCCGGCGGCGAGATATATGTCCCGTTCGCTGCCAAGCGGAGGCAGCAGGGCGACAATCTTCTCCAGCCACTCGGCATCAACGTCGTCAAAGGTATTCAACTCGCGGCTGTCGATGTCCAGTACAGCAACAACAGCCCCTTTCTGCATCACAGGTACCACTATCTCGCTGCGGCTCTCGCTGCTGCAGGCTATATGACCGGGAAACTGCTCGACATCGGGCACCACAACCGTGCGGCGTTCCTTCCAAGCTGTTCCGCACACACCTTTTCCATAGCCTATATGCATACAGGCCACGGGACCTTGGAAAGGGCCGAGAATCAACTCACCGCCAATAACACGATAAAAGCCCGTCCACCAGAATCTAAAGCTGTCTTTTAGCATTGCCGCAACGTTAGCCATTGTCGCAATCCCATCACACTCACCCGACAGAAGGCTGGCAATCTGTTTGTATATTAAAGAATATGTCTCTTGTTTTGTTTGTGTCGTCATAGTTTAGCGTTTGATTTCCAGCACTCCGCGACGCACAGTGTTATAGTCTCTGAATGCCATTTCATAGAAATAAGTCCCGTCAGACAATCCTGTGCCGCAAAAGTCGTTTTTATAATCGTTTGACGAATATACCTTTTGGCGGCGAGAGGTATAAATCCTCACCTGCACCGTCCCGTACTTTTCCAAGTCTGGCACCACCCAGAAGTCGTTGATTCCGTCACCATTTGGCGTCACAGCGTCAGGAATGGTCACATACGGCAACTGCTTCTTCTCGGTCTTCTTGGCGGGAGCAGCCGCAGTCGGTGCCTCGGTCTTCTTCTCTGCTACGGCAGGCTTGGTATTTACAGGTTTCTCATCCTCTTCGGTAACCCACTCGGTGGTATCAAAATCAAACAGTTCAGAAGGAAATACATAATCCGGTGGCAAGCGATTCGAGGGACTTGTTGCTATTGTTGTTGCATTTTCGACAGGTGTAGATGGTTTTACGGCATTAGCTTTAGGCGCGGATTGATGCTCCTCTGAGGCAGGTGCGGCGGCTGTCGCCACTGGCGTTTCCTCAACAATCTTGCTGTCCGACACAGCAGGTTGCTGCTGTATATCAAACTTCTGCACCGTACTTGCCTGCTGGTTGTCGGTCACCTTTGTCGGAATTGAAACGGCATAATAAATCACCCCAGCAACTAGCAGAACGGCTGTAGTAAACGCAACAACCAACGCTGTGCGGTGTGTACGTTTGGCAGGTGCGCCAATACCAGCATCCAGACGCCGCGAGATACTCTCCCAAGCGTCGCCAGGTGCTTGCTGTTCTGCCTCTTTCAAATGCTTGTGCATCAATTGTTCTATATCGTTCATTTCTCTCATTGTTTCCTATTTTAAATAATGGTCGCCCAGACGGCTCTTCAATATATTCTGCACTTTCTGCAAGGCTCTGTAGTATCGCGACTTGGCAGTCGAAACGGCGATTCCAGTCGCCTCCCCAGCATTGACGAACGAATATTCTTCAACAGCGACAAGGTTGAATATAATCCGCTCTTCATCTGGCAGTTGCCTAAGGGCTTCTATCAATGCGTCACGGATATCTATTTGATGTATCACGTTGCCCGTATCAGGATATTCTACGTTGTCCATCGACGAGAATGTTTTCTGGATTCGTAGATTCTTGCGATAGTACGCGATTGCTGTCCGCTGGAAGATGGAATGCATCCACCCTTCAAAAGAACCCTCGCCCTTATATTTTTCAATGCACTCATAGACAGCGATGAACCCGTCAACAAGAATGTCTCTGGCTTCTTCGTCATCGGCGGCATATCGGCGGCACACAGCGAAAAATCGAGGGCTATATGTATCATACAGCACCTTCTGCATTGCACGATTGCCTTTCCTACATCCTTCTATGACGCTGTCAATATTCATCATCTTCGATGTAGTAGTAGAATAACTGCAAAAGAAAGTTTAGTAAAAAGTGTTAAAAATTCATAAATTGTATTTTAACACTCGACAAACGGTTGGTTCTCAACTGTCTCACAGCAAAGAAATAACTGCCCGTTTTCAGTTCAAAATTGCTCTTATCACCGCTCTTCATTCGCAGACCCTTTATTATCACCGTCCCGCTTATGTCGCTGACATCTATGACGAGTGGTTCGCCAGGAGTGTCGGTCTCAATTGTAACGTCGCCAGTAGTCGGGTTAGGATAAACGCGTATCTTGCTATCGTTCGACTCTGCGGGTGTAACCATTCTCACATAATTGGTGTCTATCATCGCCAATGTATACTCTCCTGTTTTCAGCGAATTAAGCACAAAGTAACCCTGCGATGTGCTGCCAGTATGCATATTTGACACCGGACGCCACTCGCTCTCCGCATTCTCGCGATAGAGCAGACGCACCTGCTCAAACTCGCTTGAGTTGGTAAACAGATTGTTGTCGAGCATCGCATCGCTACCCAGACGGCTGTAGTAGAAACGTCCGCCTATACGCGCACTCTCGGGAATAATGCCCTTGACATCCCAGTAGCGGTCGGCCATCCGCAGATAACGCGGGCTCAACGATGTGTCAGGACTTGTCCAATGATGCTTCACATAGAGCCAGATGCTGTCGTTGCCCTCCACCTTGTTCACTTCGGCCTTGAACAGGGCTGGAGCGCAATCGTACGACCCTTTAGCCTTGATGGTGCGTTGCTCTCCGATAGAGGCTTTCGACAGATCGTCGTCATAGTCGACTACCGCAAACACCGGTTTGAACGGCAGCTGGAATACCGCTTCGCCATACTCGCCGTCGAAGGTCACAAGACGCTTGGCTGTACGCAGCAGAGGCGAGAAGAACGTTACCCACACGCGGTTGCCGTTGGCCAGCGAGTCGGTGCCGTAGCTCGTTTGACGTATGCGGACGTATGCGCTGGTGCGGTCAAACACGAGGCTGTCGATACGATAGTCGTTAAAGCCGGCTCCAAACACGTGGAAGTTGAAGAAGTCGGTCAAATCATTCCCTGTATAGAGCGACAAGCTGTCGCGCAACTGCCATGAGTCTATATTCTGGAATGCACAACGGTCGAAAAGGCGCCGCAGCGAAGCATAGAACACCGAATCGCCCACATATCCGCGCAGCGAGTGCCACACCGTGGCTCCCTTGTCGTAAACCGTCTTACCGTATGTATATTCGGGTGTCTGGCCATAGACCGGCTTGAAGCCATCGTCGGAAATATGTGCATTTGTCAATACATCCAGCAAATTCTCCTTTGCATATTCCTTATATCTCAGCGGGTCGCTATCGGCATAAATGGCCTGCACAGCCACCTCCTCGCAGAACGAGGCGCCGCCCTCATTGATCCACATATCGGCAGACGTTGCGCAGGTAAGCAGATTGCCAAACCAGGAATGGGAAAACTCGTGGCTCATCGTCGCCAGGCAAGCCTCGTCTTGCAAAGCCATACAATACGTGGTGAATGCCACATTGCCCACATGCTCCATCGAGCCCTTCGGCGTCGACACATATCCCACACGGTCCCAGCGATAAGGCCCAAAGCAGCGCTCATACATCGGTATCACGCGACTCATATTGTCGAAAGCATTCCACACGCCTACACTATCGTGAGTCAGGTATCCTAGCAGGGCAAGATATGTGCCGTATTCGCCTTCGTAGGTGCGCTCAATGGTGTGGAACGGAGCCACAGCCACACCCACAAGGTAGGTGGGCGTCTGCCGGTTTAGCGTCCACTCAAACGTGCTGCTCTCATCGGCGTTGGTATAGACGGTGTCCATCAAGCCCGTACAAATGGCTTTCCATCCCGGCCGGGCAGTGATGGCAAGATGATAAGTGGCCTTGTCGTAGAAATTGTCGCGGCAGGGGTACCACGACTTGCCCATATTGTGCGGATATTCATACAACGCTATGCCAAGATTGTAGTAAATATTGTTGTCGAAATAGAATCCGCCCCACCCTTGCGGCGCCAGATACTGACCCTTGCGGTAAAATATCGTCACCGTAGTCGTATCACCAGCATTGCCGCCAAAAGGCACACGCACCGTACGCGAATCATAGTCATAGCGGAACGGCACCACGATGCCGTCGACCAGTACTGAGTCGATGTCCGAAACACAGAGTTCAAGACCCACGGTGTCCATCGTCCTCAATACGTGCATCGTCACCGCCGCCGAGCCTTCTAAGCGGTTCGGTGTATGGTTGCCTATGTCAAGACGCAAGTCATAATGCAGAGCGTCGACCGAGTCGGTTATATTGTCCTGAGCGCGGAGCGGCATACAGAAAAGTACCGCTACAGCAAGCAATAAGAGATGTTTTCGCATAACAAGTCCAATTAGAATCAAAATGCAAAATTACACTTTTTTTCGCTTATGGCAAAAACATATTTATTGAAGCTCAAATTTGATAGGCAATACAAACTCGCAGCTCACCTTTTTGCCTGCCTGCTTGCCAGGATTCCACTTGGGCATCATCTTGACCACACGAGCTGCCTCCTCGCCGCAACCGCCACCGATTTCGCGAACAATACGTACATTTCCTATCCTGCCGTCCTTCTCTACGACAAATTTAATAACCACCGTTCCGGTTACACATTCTGCCGATTTAGGATATTGCAAATTCTTGTAAATAAAGTCGTACATAGCATCCTCGCCACCCGGAAATGTCGGCTCTTCCTCAACAAAAACGAATATCTCAGGTTCACCTTCCAGGAACTCATCATTAATAGCCTCGCTCGGCGCTAAGTTCATACGTATAGCTTCGTCTTCTGTAATAAGTTCGTCATTTAAAGACGGATCATTCTCAAGTTCAAAACCGCATATTATTTCCTCTTCTCCCGGGATGGGGATATCCGGGCAGGGGACATCCGTCTCAGCGTTAATAACTGTGTCGCTGGCGCAGGAGGTGTCGGCAAGCGTTGTATCGAGCGGAGTATCGACACTCAATGTCGGTTCCGCTGCGCCGCCGCAGGCGGCCAGCGACAACGTCAATCCCGCCACCGTAGCGGCTCCNNGCTCGGCCAGCCGTAAGCCGGCGAGTGAGTGCCTGCTCAAGATAGCGCACCTCGGCTTCACACTTGGGGCAGGTGCCACGGCAGTCACCCGTGTGTTTGCACTCGCTCTGGTGCAACTCTATGCCGTTCTCGTCGGCTATGCGCCGCCGCACAGCCTTCAGTTCGTTGCATATCCTTTTGCCTCGTTTCATAAAGCGGTTGGTTTTTATCGGTTCTCAATGGTATTGGTAATGGGAAAGATTCGTTTTTTACACTCGACGAAAATTTTTGCAAAAATACACATTTTTTTGAAATTAATCATCTTCCCGTTTTTCTCCTTTTCTCTCTAACAAGAAACTCCTTCCACGACCAATCTCAAATGTTAAATTTTAACATTTCACTGAGCCATTTACGAGTGAGCATACTATTTTCAAAAACCCCTCGTTATGAAATAAAAAATCATAATATGAAACGCTTTTTCGCTTTGGCCGCTGCAGCGGCGGCCCTGTGCCTAATGACCGCCTGCCAGAAAGACGGCGTATACAAGCCTTCGCAAAGAATCACAGCACTCTACGAGTTCTCGTCGGTGGAGCAGCAACGCTACAAATCGGACTTGAAGATTTGGGAGACCTACCATACCGACAGCGTAAAACGGCACATTGTGGAGCGCTGGGTGTGGAACGGCAAAAAGCTGGAACGCATCGACCTCTATCACGACGATGCAAATCCTAACAGGGCAAGCAACAGCTTAGCGTTTGTCTATGACGGCAAACGCTTGGAACGCATCAACATTAGCGGCGACAATTCGCACCTCGAATTCGAATACGACGGCCGACATCTGAAAGAAATGCGCCAATACGACAACAAGGGAAACGTAGAACTTACATATTCTTTTGAATATGACGGCAATAAAATCAACAAGATGACCCTTGACGGCGACTACATCACTCTCAAGAAAGGCGACCCACTGGCCACGTTCATCGCTGAGCGGCTGCTGGCTTGCGAAAAACTGCCCGAAACGCTGCTCAAGAACAGCGACACCAAATCGCAGGTAACTGCCACCTTCAAATGGAAAGGCGACAATGTAAGTTCCGCAACCTACTCTAACGGAGCCAAATACACTTTCCGTTACGATACCAAATCCAATCCTTTCCGCGGATTGCTGGCTATGATGTCTCTGAATGGCGAAGCGGCTGGAGCATCCTATTATTTCTGCAACGAGAATAACGCCGTCACAATAACCTTTGTTGATGAGGACGGCGACGAGGAGAAGACAAACTACAGCTACACCTACAGCGACGACATCCCTGTGTCGCGCTCAAATGTGGTCGTTGACCACTATGCACAAGGCTACCGTACTGTTACCTCGCACGTTACAACATTTGAATACGACGAATAAATAAAAATTGCCCTATGCGAAGCGCTAACTTGCGTTGACACTTCTGAGGCTCGGCATAGTTCAAACAAGTTTGACTCTGCCCTCGCTATGCGAAGCGCTAACTTGCGTTGACACTTCTGAGGCTCGGCATAGTTCAAACAAGTTTGACTCTGCCCTCGCTATGCGAAGCGTTCTTGGATCTCGTTCTTCATAAACTCGATGGCTTCGTCAGTAGGGATTTTACTCTTGGCGCAGCTCTCGAAGATGGCACCTGCAAGGCTGGTGGGGTCAGCGTCGGCGGGCAGTTTGACAGCGCTGCCGTTGATGAGGTTGATCATCTCCTCCTTTGCTTCGCGGATGCGGTTCCAGCTCTCGGTAGTCAGATAAACCTGCTGGCTGAGGTTGTGCTCCCACTCGTCGCGGATGCTTTTGGTCATTGCCGTCTGAAGGGCTTTGAGGTCCATCCCCGGCCGGAAAGTACGCAGAATAAGGCTGTTGGGCGAGATACGCTCAAGATAGAGAGCCATACGCTCGTAGGCCTGCAGACGGATGGGAGTGACCACCTTGAGCGACTCCTTGTGCTCGTCAATTTTCATCTGCAGCATCTGAGCCTTCTGCTGGTTGTCGAAATATGCCTGAGCTATTTTGTAAAAAATAAAACCTGTTACTGCAATCGATAGCAGTGCAGTAAGAATAGAGATAAGTATAACCATATAAAGAACCATTATTAATCAATATAAAATTAATCCAGCTTCAACACTGCCAAAAATGCGCTTTGCGGAACCTCCACATTGCCCACCTGACGCATACGTTTCTTGCCTTCTTTCTGTTTCTCAAGCAGTTT
>DBXH01000015.1:9689-38299 GCA_002309335.1 Bacteroidales bacterium UBA1217
TTGCGCACCTGGCGCACCGTCTCGCGAGCGATGATCTTGCTGCCTATGGCTGCCTGAATAGCCACGTCAAACTGCTGACGCGGGATAAGGTCTTTCAGCTTCTCGCACATCTTGCGACCGATGGGATAGGCATTGTCGACGTAGGTCAGAGTGCTGAGGGCATCAACCGGGTCGCCGTTAAGCAGTATTTCCAGCTTCACCAGCTTGCTGGGCTTGAAACCATTGAGATAATAGTCGAACGAAGCATAGCCTTTCGAAATGCTCTTCAGCTTATCGTAGAAGTCGAACACCACTTCGCCAAGCGGCAGGTCGAAAGTTATCTCGATGCGGTCGGTGGTGAGATAGTTCTGATTCTTCAGTATGCCGCGCTTGTCCATACAGAGCTTGATGACAGGACCTATATAATCGGACTTAGTGATAATCTGCGCGTGGATATAGGGCTCGTATACCTCCTTGATATTATTAGGCTCGGGCATACCCGACGGGTTGTAGACATCAATCTCCTGACCGTTGGTCAGCTGCACCTTATACTGCACGTTTGGCACAGTGGTGATGACATCCATATCGAACTCACGCGTGAGGCGTTCCTGCACAATCTCCATATGCAGCAAACCGAGAAAACCGCAACGGAAACCGAAGCCGAGAGCAAGCGACGACTCTGGCTCAAAGGTTAGCGAAGCATCGTTGAGCTGGAGCTTCTCGATACTGGCACGAAGCTCTTCATAATCATCAGTATCAACAGGATAGACACCTGCAAATACCATCGGTTTGACCGATTCAAAGCCCTCAATGGCTTTGTCGCAGGGACGCTCAAAGTGGGTGATGGTATCGCCCACGCGCACCTCTTTCGAGCTCTTGATGCCACTAATGATATAACCGACATCACCGGCCTTGAGTTCCTTGCGAGGTTCCATATTGAGACGCAACACACCGATTTCGTCGGCGTGGTAGTCCTTTTCTGTACTGACGAACATAACATGGTCGTTGGTGCGCAACGTACCGTTCATTATGCGGAAATAGCTGATAATGCCGCGGAAAGGATTGAAAACAGAGTCGAAGACCAGAGCCTGAAGCGGAGCCGATTCGTCACCTTCAGGAGCAGGTATGCGGTCGACAATGGCATCCAAAATAACCGGCACACCTTCACCCGTCTTGGCGCTGCAGGATAGGATTTCCTCGCGTGTGCAGCCAAGCAGGTCGATAATCTCGTCGGCAACCTCCTCGGGCATAGCGCTGTCAAGGTCTATCTTGTTCATCACGGGGATGATTTCCAAGTCGTTCTCAAGCGCCAGATAGAGATTGCTGATGGTCTGAGCCTGAATACCTTGCGTAGCGTCGACCACAAGCAATGCGCCCTCGCAGGCGGCAATCGAACGGCTCACCTCATAACTGAAGTCGACGTGACCCGGAGTGTCGATAAGGTTCAACACATAATTCTCGCCGTCACGCTGGTAGTTCATCTGAATGGCGTGGCTCTTGATGGTGATGCCGCGCTCCTTCTCAAGGTCCATATCGTCCAGCACCTGGTCTTGCATATCGCGCTGCGACACAGTATTTGTCACCTCCAGCAGGCGGTCTGCCAAGGTGCTCTTGCCGTGATCGATATGGGCGATGATACAGAAGTTGCGGATATTTTTCAAAGGAATAGATTAGTTTTGGGGGTTAAAAGGTGGTGTTGACGGATTTTCGCGTATGTCAAAAAGTTACTTCTTTGCAGGAGCCTTGGTGCAATCCTCTTTCTTGCAGGATGCTTTTTCATTTTTCTTGCAGTCGCTCTTGCAGTTGCTGTTTTCAGCTTTCTTGCACTCGGGCTTTGCATTAGCAGCGGCGTTAGCTTTAGCGTGGTGAGGGCAGTTGCCGCAATGCTGTTTGGGGGCAGCGGTCGGAGTGGCAGCTTTATCCTGTTTTGTCGTCTGCTGGCATTCAGTCTTAGCGTTCTTGTCGTTCGATTTCTTAACGGGTTCCTGGGCAAAAGCCATACCGGCGCAAATCATCATAGCGGCGGCAAACAAAGCGATTTTTTTCATTTTATAAAGTATTTAAATTAATATTTTCAACAATTCTCTATGGCACCTAAAACCATAGGTAGATACATTAACGCAAGTGTACCCTAAATAGTATATTCTATAAAAAATATTTTGTCACTTTGCTTTTTTTGAGTACTTTTGCATTCCGTTACCGACTAAAAACAAAATGAAACACATCTTTATCGTTAACCCGGGCGCAGGACGCAGAGACGCCACACAAGACATTGAAAAACAAATTGCAGAACTTGCAACAAACTACGATACCGAGCTCTACGTAACACTCGATGCCGGCGACGCCACACGCTATGTGCGTCAGCGATGTATGGAAGAACCCGACGAGTTAATTCGATTCTATGCCTGCGGCGGCGACGGGACGATAAACGAAGTGGTTAGCGGCGTTGTAGGACAGGCCAACGCCGAGATGACCTGCTACCCTTCGGGCAGCGGCAACGACTATGTGAAATACTATGGCGGCCGGGAGGTGTTCCTCGACCTCAAGCAACTTGTGGAAGGAGAAGCCAAGAAAGTCGACATAATGAAGGTAAACGACCGCTACGCATTGAATATATGCAATTTCGGCTTCGACGCCATAGTATGCAAGACGATGATAAATGTTCGCCGCAAGCCAGTCATAGGAGGCAACAACGCTTACACCACAGGCATCCTCAAAGCCCTTTTCACAGGACGACGCACACGCTGCCGCATCACTGTCGATGGCAAGATTGTAAATGACGGCGAAATACTGCTTTGCACTCTTGGTAACGGACGCTACGTGGGCGGCGCCTACCAATGCTCGCCGCTGTCGCATAACGACGACGGACTTATAGAGGTATGCTTCTTCAAACCTCTGTCGATAATACGATTTGCAAAGTTAATAGGCTCCTATCGCGATGGTTCGTTCATTCACCGCAACGACATCAAAGACAAAATGACCTACCTACAAGGCAAAATCATTGACATAGAGTCGCCTAAACCCATCGACATATGTGTGGATGGAGAAATGATGTTCGGCAGCAGTTTCCACATCGAACAGTTGGAACGCGCGGTGCGATTCGTGGTGCCACAGTCGACCAACTAGTTCTCTCAAAACTTTACGATATCGATAAGGCGGACACCGTCGAGCCAGACAGCGATGCATCCTACTGCACCGTCATCGCCGGCTTCGTCCCAACTTTCGATAGGTTGGAGTGTGCGGGCGTTGACGATTTCAAAATACTCGGGCTCAAAACACAATCCATCGGGACATTGGTCTGGATTGACCTCATTGAACGATGCGAGCGATGAAAGTACCCATTCCTTAACATCGTCGACTTCCTCACATTCAGCCATTTCAGCTGCCTGCTGAAGTGTGTCGTAGATGGTTGGGGCTATCGCTCGTGCAGCAGGCGAGAGGCGCATATTTCGGCTGCTCAAAGCAAGTCCGTCGTCGGCCCGAACGATAGGACAGGGAACAATCTCTATATTATAATGTATCTGCTCGATGAGGTTACGAATAATGGCAAGCTGCTGATAGTCTTTCTCGCCAAAATAAGCGCGGTCGGGTTCGGCAATGTCGAACAAACGGCGTACTACAACAGCAACACCTGAGAAATGACCGGGACGTTTGGGACCTTCCATAACCTCCTCAAGAGGACCGAAATGATAAACATCCTTTACCGGCTCGGGATACATTTCCTCAACGCTGGGAACGAGGACATAATCGGCATTGACCAACGCAAGCTTCTCGCAGTCGGCATCAACCGTACGCGGATACTTGGCAAGGTCCTCCTTGTTGTTGAACTGGATGGGGTTGACAAAGACACTGACGATAACTATGTCGTTCTGTTCCTTTGCTTTACGAATAAGCGAAAGATGACCCTCGTGGAGGGCTCCCATTGTGGGTACAAGACCGATGGTTTTGCCTTCGGCTTTGGCTTTATGAACAGCTTCTTTTAAAGCTGCTACCGTGGTGAATTTCTGCATAGTAAAAGGTTATAAAGGGTTGGAAAGGTTAAATATTTTATTAATCATTCTATTTCTTCGTATTCGGTAAAACCTTCGTCATCTGTATCGCTGTTGCGTGGCTTATAAGTCTCACGGCTGAGCCAGCGGTTGGGAAGTTCCAGCAGGTAGTTGAGTGCCGTGATTATAAGGCTGAAGAGCAATGCATAAGCAAACGAATCGACCTGAAACGGAGTCACGATGGCAGCAGTCATCTCAATAATTATAGCATTGATAATGAATATAAAAAGTCCCATCGTAAGCACGGTAAACGGAAGGGTGACGAAGATTAGTATGGGGCGTATGAAATTGTCGAGGAGCGAGATGACCAGTGCTGTGATAAAAGCAATCCAAACGCTGCCGCCCTCAATGCGTACGCCGGGAAGAATCTTGATAGCTATGATGATGGCGAGGGTGAGCACGATGGTGCGTGCCAGGAATCCCCAAGGTCCCGATTGGTGTCGCTGACGGGTTGAAAATTCTATCTTCATAGATCCACTTCTCCTTTCCCTTGACGGATTATTTCAAGTTTGCCTTCGCTACAATCTATAACTGTCGACGGAGTGTCCTCTCCGATACCACCGTCAACAACGATATCCACCTGACGGCCAAAAAGTTCATAGATAAGTTCGGGGTCAGTAAGATATTCCGACTCGCGCTCATCGTCTAGAGTGCGTACCGAGGTACCGATAAGCGGACTTCCAACAGCATCGATAATGGCTTTGAAGACCGGGTTGGCTGGAACTCGGACACCTATAGTTCTGTTAGGGTTGAGATAGTTGCGCGGCACATTGCCGTTAGCGTCCATAATAAACGTGAAAGGTCCGGGCAGGCATTGACGAAGCAGCTGAAAGGTGTCGCGATCCAAAGGGCGCACATATTCGGTAACCGTGCTGAGGTCGGCACAAAGCATCGAGTATTTCGCTTTCTTTAGCGAGAAGCCTTTGAGACGGGCGATTGTCTCGACCGACTTCTTAAAAGACATACTGCACACAAAAGCATACAAAGTATCTGTAGGCAGAATGGCTATGCCACCGTCGTTTAAAACATCGGCTACACGATTGACATCGTTATAGTTAGGATTATCTTGATATATCTTTATGAGCATTTTTCAAGTGCTTTTTGAAGGTGCAAAAGTACGAATGTTGTATGGATTGGCAAAATATTTTTTTATAAAGTGCGTTATTATGAATTATTCTTATTGTATAAAATGAAAAAAAATCTTGTTCATATAACCCTTTTACTGCTCATCCTGACTGTTTTGCCGACTCAAGCCCAGCAGTCGCCCAAGTTCAGCAAATACTTTGAAGATGCCACATTACGCGTGGATTATCTGCGTACAGGCAATAAACATCACGACACCTGTACACTGAAAAATTTTGTTTTGCAGAACGACAAGATGTGGGCTGGTTCGCTGACACAGTTGCTCGACCCCATCGACAACGGCGCCTACCGCATAATGGTAAAGGATGCAAAAACCGGCCGTGAGCTGTATTCGCGCTGCTACAACAGTCTGTTCAAGGAATACAGTGAAACCGCCACCGGGAAAGACAGCATCGCATCATTCGAAGAGGTGATGCTGGTGCCGATGCCTAAACAGGCAGTAGACATCTGTATGCAGAAACGTGACAAAAACGGCAAGTTTGTGACAGCCTCTACTTTCAACTACGACCCCAAAAAGACTCCTATCTTAGAAATTATCGGCGAAAATATACCGCAGCGTAAACTCTTGTACAACGGCGACTGGCACAATAAGATTGACGTCGTGATTGTTGCCGAAGGCTATGGAAAGAACGATGCTGAAAAGATGCAAGGTGATTTTGAGAAATTCACCTCATATTTGCTTGCACAAGAACCTTTTGCAAGCCGCAAAAGCGACTTCAACGTTTGGGGCGTCGGCGTTCTGATGCAGGAGAGCGGCGTAACCGACCCTAACAGAGGCAAATATGTCAAGAGCGCTGTCGGGTCGTCGTACAACACCTTCGGCAGCGACCGCTACCTTATGACCACAAACCTTTTCCAGCTTCACGGCCTGCTTGTCGGCGTGCCTTACGACCACATAATCATTATGGCCAACTGCAACACTTACGGCGGAGGGGCCATATACAACTTTTACGCTTTCAGTGCCGTACAAGAAATGTCGATGTGGATTCTCCCTCATGAACTTGGACACTCTATTGGTGGATTGGCCGACGAATATGTTGACGATGAACTGAGCTACAATGACATACACAACGACGGCAAAGAACCCACCGAGCCTAATATCACCACGCTGATTGACTTCGACAGCAAATGGAAGTCGCTTGTGCCAAAGGGTACACCAATACCGACCAAGCCTGTTGATGGTCTTGGGAAACGCGACAACGGCCCTATAGGGGCTTATGAAGGTGCTGGATACCAGGCCAAAGGAGTGTATCGTCCCTGCACTAAATGTATGATGCGCGACTACGCGGCATTCTGTCCTGTGTGCAGGAAACGGATGAACGAGATTTTTGATTTATATATTAAGTAACTGGAATACAGTTTAAAGCTTCAAGAAAACTGATGAGTTGTAAATTGAAATATGGTTTTCTGCTTTTGTTGGTGCCGTTGCTACTGACTTCGTGCATCAAGGAGGAGCAATTTCTGACCGACAGTTCGGCAAAGCTGACTTTTTCGGAAGACACTGTGATGTTCGACACTGTTTTTGCTACAATGGCGACAATCACCCGCCAGGTGAAAGTTTACAATAACTACGACGAGCCGCTGCTAATCAACTCCGTAACCCTTCAAGGCAGTGGCGCACCGCGATTCCGAATCAATGTCGATGGCGATACTTCACGTGTGGCTCGCGACGTGGAAATCAGCGCACACGACAGTATTTTCATCTTCATACAGGCTAACATCAACCCCAACGACCAGACTTCACCTTATCTGGTAGAGGCAGACATTGCAATCAATTTCAACAACAAACAACAAAAACTGCCTGTCATCGCCTATGGTCGAAACGCTGTTTACCATCTTCCCACATACACCCATCAGATATACACACTCTACGTAAACCGGTGGGGACAGATAGACACCAACTGGATACCGTTCTCCATACTTGACTGTGCCAACTGGGACCACACCAAGCCGCATGTCATTTTCGGCTACGCCGTGGTGAACAGCAACGAGACTCTCCATCTGACTGCCGGCGACGAACTCTATTTCGGCGACAACAGCTGCCTCTGGGTTTACGACAGTGCCACGCTGGATGTGCGCGGCACCCTCCAATCGCCAGTGCTGTTCACCTCAATACGCCACGACGGATACTATGACAGTCTCCCAGGACAATGGCAGCAGATATGGCTGTCGGCAGGCAGTAAAAACAACCACATTGAATGGGCACGTATTGAGAACGCAACCATAGGTTTGCTGGTGGACACCAATGTAAACAACAATCCCACTCTGGAAATATACAACACCTTTATTCAAAACCATTCCGTTGCTGGAATCATAGGACAAGGGTCATATATTGTTGGCGACAACCTTCTTGTTAGTTGCTGCGGAGAGTGTCTTGTGTGTCTGCAATATGGCGGGCGATATGAGTTTTCCAACAGCACTTTTGCCAACTACTGGCGCTATCAAAGTCGCAAAACGCCTTCGCTGATACTCAACAACTACTACAAATACGATGCCAACACCATCTTCCCGCGGCCACTGCAGCAGGCCGACTTCAAAAACTGCATTGTCTACGGCAACTACAGCGGCAGCGACAATAGTGGTGAAATTCAGTTTGAATGGATTGATGCCTGCGCGTTCAACTGCTCGTTTAACAACTGCCTTTTAAGGACATCACTTGTTGACAGCGACGGCAACCCAACCTATACGCCGGCTCCGTATATCACCGGCAATAATTTGATAATCAACAAGGACCCAAAATTTAAAGATGCCTATGGCAATGATTTCGGGTTGAATGATGATTCACCGGCATTAGGTGCAGGCAACAGCGCATACCTGAAAAGCGGAACCGACTTGAAAGGCAATCCGCGCGGCAATCCGCCGACAATAGGAGCATTTGAAAACTAAAACAGAAAACAACATATAGAAACACAGCAATGTATAACTACATCAAAGGAAAACTCGACGAGACAACACCCGCATACGCAGTAATAGACTGTGGCGGTGTGGGCTATCTTTTAGAAATAACACTGAACACCTATTCGCAAATAAAAGATTTGACAGATGTTAAGCTTTTGACCCACGAAATAGTGCGTGAAGATGCTCATCTACTATTTGGATTCTATACTGAAAGTGAACGCGAGATGTTTCGTTTACTACTGAATGTCAATGGTGTTGGAGCCGCCACAGCTCGTATTATGCTATCGTCGCTTACCGTAGAGGAATTGACACGCGCCATAGTTGACCAGGATGTGAAGCGCGTTCAAAAGGTAAAAGGTATCGGTGCCAAAACTGCCCAGCGTATATTACTGGAACTGCGCGACAAAGTAGACCCGTTTGCCGCTCAATCCGCCAATGGAGTCGTCTCATCTGTACCTTCAAGCAATAAAAACGCAGAAGAAGCGTTATCTGCTCTGGTTATGCTTGGATTTCCTAAAGCAGCATCCGAGAAGGTTGTCCAGAAAATGGCCGAAGCCAACCCAGGTGCAAGTGTTGAGGAAATTATCAAACAATCTTTGGCTCACGGCATTTAATATCTAACGGATTGAATATCAAAACTGCAATAGAAGCATCTGTCAAGAACCGTCTTGGACGGTGGCTTGTTCTATTGCTGTTAGTGCTTCCCACCAACATACTGCTGGCTCAGGATGACAACAACGACAGTACACAATCGTCTCTCCATTTCCCTATCCCCACAAACGGCTCGTCGCCCAACAGTCCATTATATCTGAGCGACCCTCCAAATATGACCACTACCGTTGAATACGACCCCAACAGTCACGGCTACGTCAAAATAACAAAGATTGGAAGCATCATTGTCAGCCGCCAGTATATGACATTTGATGAATATCAGGACTATCAGATGCAACACTTGATGGACGATTTCTGGAACCAGAAACAGAAAGAGAACAGCACTTTCAGCGGCGAGGGGGGACTGCTGAGCAAAATACCGGGCTTCAACGAGATAAGCCGCAAGCTGGAAAGTCTGATGGACAAGCCGGAGATTAAAATCACACCGAGCGGAAGCGCCGACCTCACTCTTCAGGTCATCAACAATTTCACCGACAATCCGTCTATGGATGAATCGCGAAGGAGCAACACCAATTTCGACTTCGACGAAAATATCCAGCTGACACTCAACGCCAAAATAGGCGACTTGTTCAACACCGATATCAATTGGAACACACAAGCCACTTTCGACTTTGAAAACCAGATAAAACTGAAATACGAGGGCAAGGAGGACGACATAGTCCAATTGCTTGAGGCCGCCGACATATCGTTCCCGCTCAACACCACCCTCATCAAAGGTAGCCAACGTCTGTTCGGTGTACATACCAAGCTGAAATTCGGCAATTTGACCGTCGACGCCGTCGTCAGCAACAAAGAGACATCGACCGAGAATATGCAAGTGCAAGGTGGAGCTTCCGCCCAGGAATTCGAGATACGTGCTGATGAATACGAAGAAAACCGTCACTATTTCATATCCCAGTATTTCTACGACAACTACAACAAGGCAATGTCGACTCTGCCTGTTGTCAACAGCAACATAAAGATTATACGCCTCGAAGTATGGCGTACCAATATCGGTGCCGCAGTCACCAACAACCGCGACATCTTGGCTCTTACCGACCTTGGCGAGAAAAACACTTCGTCGCCGGGCGTTTACAGTGGCACATCAACACTGCCTAACGGACAGACATCCAACAATCTGCTTCAGTTAATCAACACAAGCGCTGTCCGCAACATCAACAATGTAAGCTCTTATATGGAAGGTTTGGGCTTCACAGGCGGTACCGATTATGAAAAATTGCAAAGTGCCCGCCTGCTGCCACAAAACGAGTATACATTCAACGAACAGTTAGGTTTTATCACTCTTGCACAGCCTCTTGCCAACGACCAGATATTGGCCGTAGCTTTTCAATATCAAGTCATTGGCGACACAACCGTTTATCAAGTCGGTGAGCTGACAACCGACGGTGTCAACGACCCCAACGCCCTTATTGTCAAACTCATTAAAGGAACCACTGTCAACAGCCGCAGTCCTTTGTGGAAACTGATGATGAAAAACGTCTACTTCCTGAAAAGCACACAGATAAGCCGCGATAATTTCAGACTCAATGTCCTATATGAGAATCCCGAGGGCGGTGTAGGTATCGGCTATTTCACTGAAGGTCCGTTCGAAGCAACCCCACTGGTGGAAGTCTTCGGACTCGACCGTATGGATGCATCACAAAGCTATTACTATCCCGACGGGGTGTTCGACTGGTTTGACAGCGCCGCTTTCAAAGGAGGAACAATCCAAGCCTCATCAGGACGCATATTCTTCCCCTATGTAGAACCTTTCGGCAAAGACCTGCGCGAACGGCTTGGCGACAACACTCTCGCCAACCGCTACTGCTTCGACTCATTATACACTATGACCCAAGCACTTGCACAGCAATATGCCGACAAGAACAAATTCTATCTTGAGGGTTACTATACCAGTACGGTTAGCGGCGAGATACAGTTAGGATACAGTGTAACACAAGGCTCCGTGACTGTCACCGCAGGTGGAATGCCGCTCATTGAAAATGTCGACTACACTGTCGACTACACTATGGGTACCGTGCGTATCATCAACGAGAGCATCCTGTCGTCAGGCACCCCCATCAGCGTCAGCAGCGAAAACAGCTCATTCTCAATGATGACCAAACGTATGCTTGGCTTGCACCTCAACTACGAATTTGATCCCGACTTCAACCTTGGTGCAACATTTATGAATCTAAGAGAGAAGCCTCTTACCCAAAAGAACAACTTTGGCGACGAACCTACAAGCAATTCTATTTGGGGAGTAGACCTCAACTATCGGCACGATGTACCATTTATCACCAAATTTATGGACCATCTGCCAGGCATTCAGACAAAAGCCCCCTCCACACTTACCCTGCAGGCCGAATTTGCACACTTTATCCCGGGAATGGCCAATACCGGCAGCGACGACGGCAAAGTGACCTATATCGACGACTTTGAGGGTGCAGAAAGCAGCATAGACCTTAAAGGGTCCACTTTCTGGCATTTAGCCTCTACGCCTCAAGACTACAAGAGTTCGCTTCCGATGTTTCCAGAAACCTCACCTGGAACAGGGAGGGCATACGGTTTCAACCGCGCCAAACTTTCTTGGTACACCGTTGGAAGTATATTTTTCGAATCCAGCTGTCCCGAAAATATCGACGAAAACGACCGCTCACACCCTTACGCTCGACAGATCAACCAGCAGGAAGTCTTTCCTAACAAGAGCATTGCCGCCGGACAAAACAGTCGTATCTTCGAGCTCAATCTCGCATTCTACCCAAGCGAGAAAGGTCCTTACAATTACGATGTTGCGCCGACCCCGTTCAGTTCCGGTATCGACCAGGACGGTTTCCTCAACAATCCGCAAAGCCGTTGGGGTGGTATTATGCGCGAACTGACCTATACCGACTTTGAAACCCAGAACATCGAGACTATCGAATTCTGGCTTATGGACCCCTTCATCGACCCAACCACAGGGCAACACGACGACAGCAAAAGCGGAGGAAAACTCTACATCAACCTCGGCGACATCAGCGAAGACATCCTTCGCGACGGACGCAAGAGCTTTGAAAACGGCCTCCCCACCGCCAACACTCTGCAAGCTTTCTCAGAGAATCCTGTCGACACCACCATCTGGGGACGTGTGCCCAAAATGCAAAGTGTTGTCAACGCCTTCGACAACAACGAAGAAAGCCGTCATTACCAAGATATCGGTTACGACGGTCTTAGCAGTGCCACCGACCTTAACGATGAGCAATCCTTCTTTGCCGACTACATCAATAGCATTGCAGTCCTTTACGGCACCTCGTCCAATGCCTACCAACAAGCCGTCAACGACCCGTCGAGCGATGACTTCCGCTACTTCCGCAGCAGCTACTACGACCAGAACGATGTAAAAATCAACGACCGCTACAAATATTACAACAACCCTGAGGGCAACTCCGTGAGCGACGCCGACAACACCGAAAGTTATTCCACCGAAGGAACCTCCTATCCTAACATCGAAGACATCAACCGCGACAACACCCTCAGCGAAAGTGAAAACTACTACCAGTACGTCATCAACCTCCAACCCGACCAGATGGAAATCGGCAAAAACCACATTGTCGACATCCACGAGGCTCAAAACGTACAACTTGCAAACGGCACTACCACCTCCTGCCGCTGGTACCAGTTCAGAATCCCCATTCGCGAGCCAGACCAGACCATAGGCAACATCAACGGCTACCAGTCCATACGCTTTATGCGTATGTTCCTCAACGATTTCAGCGACCCCATCATCTTGAGGTTCGCCTCGCTCGAACTGGTTTACGGCACCTGGCGCAAATATAGCGAAGACCTCCTGCAACCTGGTGACTATCCCACTGGAATGGACGAAAACACCAGTTTCACCCTCTCGACCGTCAATATCGAAGAGAATGGAAGCCGCCAGCCGGTACCTTACAATCTGCCGCCAAACATCGAGCGCGAATCCTGGTACTCCACATCCTCTTCCTATACCGAACTAAACGAGCAGGCCCTCGAACTCGACATACAGGAACTCAATGCCGGCGACGCACGTGCCGTATACCGCAACGCGCAATACGATTTGCGCTACTATGGCAAACTCAAGATGTTCGTCCACGCCGAGAAGAAATATGAGAGCGACCACCTATACGACGGCGACCTTACACTCTTTGTGCGACTCGGCAGCGACTACACGAACAACTATTATGAATATGAAGTTCCCCTCACTCTCACCCCCTGGGGCACCTCAGCCGATAGCAAAGAGATCATCTGGCCGGCAGCCAACAACGTAGAGATCGACCTGCAAAAACTGGTCGAAATCAAAACCAACCGCAACAAGATGATTCGCAGCGGCAGCACCGACTACAGCAACCTGATGCTCTACAGCGAAATCTTCGAAGGACGACGTTACACTATTATGGGCACGCCCAATCTTGGCAAAGTCAAGGTCATTATGGTAGGAGTCCGCAATCCGCGCAAACAGACACTCGACGATGGCAACGATATGTTGCCCAAGAGTGCAATAGTATGGATCAACGAGATGCGCCTGTCCGACTACATCAACCGCGGCGGATGGGCGGCGATGGCACTAGCCCGCACCAACCTTGCCGATGTCGGCAACCTGTCGCTCTACACCTCATACACCACCAGTGGCTTCGGCAACCTTGAAGACAAACTTAACAAGATAGAACTCGTCAACACTTTCAACGTCCAGAGCACCCTCAACCTCGAGATGGGCAAATTCCTTCCCGACGAGTGGGCGATGCACATCCCTCTCTATCTCGACTACAACAACCAGATAGGCAGCCCGGAATACAACCCACTCGACCCAGATGTCAAGCTCAAAGACGATCTGAAGACCTACCAGACACAAGCCGAGCGCGACTCCATCAAGAAGATGACGCAGCAACGTCACCAAACTACTAACCTCACACTTACCAATATACGCAAAGAGCGTACCGGTAAGTCGGCGCTCAAACCACATTTTTACGACTTTGAGAACCTCGCCTTCTCCTATTCCTACAGCGGCGAACGCAGCAGCGACGACGACATAGAATACTACAATAAAGACCAACACCGCGGAGGGTTCAACTACAACTACGCCATCAACCAGCCCAAGCAGTTCAAGCCTTTCGACAAGGTGAAGCCTTTTCAAAACAAAAACCTACGGTTTATCAAAGACTTTAACCTCTACTACCAGCCTAAAAACATCAGTTTCTCGACCGAAATCTACCGCGACATCGAGAGTACCCTGCTTCGCAACAAGAGCGCAGCGCTGGTTATAATGAACCCCACCTATTTCAAGCAGTTCACCTGGCGACGCGACTACAACGTCCAGTACGACCTGGCGCGCAGTTTCCATATCACCTACGACGCCAACGCCAACGCCCGTATCGACGAGCCTCCCGGACTTGTCGACCGCTCGGCCAGCGACACCCTCTGGAATGCCATTATGCGGGGCGGCACAATGCAGAATTTCCAGCAGAACATCAACGTCACCTGGAACATCCCCATCAACAAGCTGCCCTATATGGACTTCCTGTCCTCCACCCTCACCTACCGCAGCACCTTCCTCTACAACGGCACCACACAGGCTCTCGCCGCCCAAGGTAGCGTCATCAACAATAATACCGTCATCAACCTCAACGCGCAAGGCAACCTCAAAACACTATACAACAAGTCTAAACTCCTCAAGAAAGCCTACGCCAAGAAGCCGGCTAAGAAGCCCGACCTAAACAAGAAAGGCAAGGACGCCGACAAAGATAAGAACGACCTCGACAAAAAACGCGGGCTTGAGCAACGCAAAGCCGACGCCGCCCGTGCCGACTCTCTGCGCAAAGCAGAACGCGAGGAGATGTGGCGCGAGCTGGGCTACTTCGGTCTGCGCTTCGTCACCGGAGTCAAAGATTTCAACGTTCAGTACAACAACACTTTCGGAGCCACCATTGCAGGCTTTATGGGCGAATCGCGCATCATTGGTCTCGACCCATCCAACCAGTGGCAACCCGGACTGCCTTTCGTGCTCGGACTGCCCGAAAGCAACCCATTCTCACTCTCAACCACCTCTGCCTCAACGCCAAGTTTGGTGGAAAGCCTGCTGCGTGACGACCTCCTCTCACACGACACCCTGATGAACACCCCCAACAATGCTTCACAGAACCGGCGACTCTCATTCAATACAACTATCGAGCCAATTCGTGATTTCGTTATCAAATCCAGCGCCCATCAAGACTACTCCACCCGTCAGGAATATTACTACAAATACAGCAACGCCACCGGGCGTGTCGAAGGGCCCCTCAGCAACACTATGGCCGGCAACTACACCACCAGTACCTGGGCGTTCCGCACCACATTCCGCAACAGCGATGACCTCTTCAACGACTTCATCGCCGCACGCGGCATCGTTGCCAACCGCCTCGCCAGCCTCAACCCCGACCCCTACTGCAGCCAGATGGTACAAGACACGATGAACGGCGAATGGTATCCCGCCGGCTATGGCGCCAACCAGCAGACCGTGCTCCTCACCGCCTTCCTCGCCACCTATCTCGGTAAAGACCCCGCCAAGCAGTCCTTCTCGCCGTTCCTCACATTCCCCGTGCCCGACTGGGACATCAGCTACAACGGACTTGGCAAAGTGAACTTCCTCAAAAAATGGTTCACCGACATAAGCATACAGCATAAATACAAGAGCGACTACACCATAGGCAATTTCTACACCGACGCCGCCATCGGCGCCGTCCTCGACGGCTACGATTACGGAACAGAGACCGTTGTAAACAACAACGGTGACTACATCTCGCCCGTCTCGATGGAAGGTGTTATCATCACCGAACAGTTCCAGCCTCTCATTATGCTCTCCGTAAAAATGGTCAACAGCTTCGATTTCAAACTCAAAATCGACCGATCCCGCGTCCTCAATCTCAGCTTCGCCAACAACCAGCTCACTGAGACCTACCGCGACGGTATCACCTTCGGCACAGGCTACACCTTCAAAGACCTTGAATTCCACGTCAAAGCAGGCGACAAGACCCACCATCTCAAGAGCGACCTCGTAATGCGGGCCGACATCAGCTACAACAACAATATGACGCAGATTAGGAAAATCAACCAGATGTCACGTCAAATCTCCTCAGGTCAGAAAATATGGCGGGCACAAATCAGCGCCGAGTACAAACTCTCCTCCACACTCACCCTCCGTGCCTTCTTCGAGACCAACATCAACACACCCTACATCTCCAACGCCTACCCCAACTCCACCACCAAAGGCGGCATCACCGTCCGCTTCTCGTTCTAAAAAAATATACCGCCACACAATATAACTACGCGCGGCGCGTTCCTTAATCAATTATAAACATAAAATATCCAGAAAATGAAAGGTAGTCAAATCCCATTCAAGAAAAACTACATCATCGGTACAAGCATCGTGCTGGCCGCCTTCGTACTCGGCCTTATGCTTGTGTGGACCGTCAAAACCCTCAAGTCGTTCGACGACACCGTAACTGTCAAAGGTCTCTGCGAGCGTGAAGTACCCGCCGACAACGTAGTGCTGCGCATCAGCTACACCGCTCAGGACAATTCGCTTATGGACCTGCGCGCCACCGTCGACCGCAACGACCAGGCCATCGTCGACCTCATCAAAAAGGCCGGCATCAAGGACGAGGAGATCAAGTACACCACCGCCAACTTCAGCGACCGCTACGACGACTACTATGTCAGCGAGAACATCAAGTTCCGCTATACGGCACGTCAGACTATCAGCGTCTTCAGCTCGAATATGGATGCCGTGCGCAAACTGCAGCGCACCATCGACGGCGACCTGCTGAAACTCGACATCATCTCGAACACCAACGCAAACTACAAGTTTGACGGCCTCAACGACATCAAGCCCTCTATGATTGCCGAGAGCCTCGACAAGGCACGCGAGAGCGCCGAGGAGTTTGCCAAGAACAGCCACAGCAAAATCGGCAAGATGCGCACCGCCTCACAAGGCTATTTCGATATCGGCGACCTTGACGAGAACACACCGCAAATCAAGAAGATACGCGTCGTGACAACCGTCGAGTACTACCTCAAATAATAGCACATCCAACGTCTGAATTCTGAAAAACGCCACGATGAAAAAGGCACTCTTTCTCTCGTCAATTCTTTTCATTATTCAATACCTCACACCGACCATCTGTTCCGCCCAGCAGTCGACGGAACAGATGGCTTCCTATTACTACCAGAACCGCGAATACGACAAGGCCATCGAGCTCTACGAACCCCTCTACGCCCACACCCAAAACATCTACTACTACCAGATGCTCCTCGGCTGCTACACCGAGACCGGCCAATTCAAAGAAGCCGAACGCCTTGTCGAGAAACGCATCAAGAAACAGCCCCGCGACCTATACCTATATGTCGATCTGGGCAACATCTACCTTAAACACGGCGACCGTAAGAAGGCCGAGAAGCAGTATGCCGCCGCTGTCGACAAAATTGACCGCGATTCCAAACAAGCCTCCGACCTGGCTTTGGCCTTCGAGAATTCAGGCCGCAACGACTACGCCATCAAGACCTATCTTACCGCCCGCCAGAAGATGAACAACCAGCTCATCTACGTTATGGAACTCGCCACACTCTACGAGAAATCAGGCGCCTACGACAAGATGACCGAAGAGTATTTCACGCTCCTCGACCGGGCCCCGGGCAATATGGGCTCCATCCAGATAGCCCTGCAGCGCGCCCTCAACGAGACCTCCTCGACCGAGTTGGCTGAAGGACTGCGCAAAACCCTTACATCGCGCATACGGCAAAATCCCGAGAATCAGCACTATCTCGAAATGATGATATGGTTCTCCATACAGCAGCACGATTTCGACTTCGCGCTCACACAAGCCAAAGCCGTCGACGCCCGTTTCCCCGACCAGGGAGCGCAGCAAGTCTACCGCGTGGCACAGATAGCCGCCAACAACGAAGCCTACGGGATAGCGGAATCCGCCTACAGCCACATCGTAGCCAAAGGCAGCAGCCATCCGCTCTATTTCGACAGCAAGGTAGGTTTGCTCAACACCAAATACGCCCGCATCAATCAGCAACACGCCCAGCAGCCAAAAGAGCTCGAAGCACTCCAGAACGAATACGAGGCAACCCTCAACGAGCTGGGCAAGAACATCCAAACCGTCCAGCTTATGCGCAACTACTCGCATCTGCTAGCCTACACCACCCCCACCGACAACGCTAAACTGCAAAAAGCCTCCGACCTCCTCTACGACATCATCGAGATGCCGCGTGTATCGGCCAACACCGTCAACGAAGTCAAACTCGAGCTCGGCGACCTGCTGCTCTTCTCGGGCGAGATATGGGAAGCCTCCCTGCTCTACAGCCAGGTCGAGAAAGCCAACAAAAACGACATTCTCGGAGCAATGGCGAAATTCAAGAACGCCAAACTTAGCTACTACAACAACGACTTCGTATGGGCCAAGTCGCAGCTCGACGTCCTGCGCGCATCAACCTCCAAACTCATAGCCAACGACGCTATGCAGCTCTCGCTCCTCATTAGCGACAATATGGAGGAAGACAGCACCTACGAAACTCTTGCCTACTATGCTGCCGCCGACCTGATGCTTTACCGCAACCAACTCGACTCGGCTTGGAACCTCTACAACGACATCACCGTGCACAACCTGTCGCACTCGCTGTTCGACGAAGTGCTGATGCAGAAAGCAAAGATACGTATGAAACAAGGCCGCTACAATGAAGCCGACTCTCTTCTGCAACGCATCGTAGACCATTATGCTGAGGACATTCTTGCCGACGACGCCCTGTTTATGCTTGCCGAGCTCAACGAGCAGCAGTTGAACAATGCCGACCGCGCCCGCCAATGCTACGAAAAAATCCTGCTCGACTATCCCGCAAGCCTCTATGCCGACCGCGCCCGCAAGCGCTACAACGCGATAAAGAAACAGAATATTCAGTAACAACATAATTAACAATTCTTTACTTCGTTTTTTGTCCTTTTTCAGCTACCTTGAAAACGGACAATTTTTGTTTTGCCTTAACTATATGGTAACCAAGGGTCAAAGCTTTACTAAAGCCTTACCAAAGTTTACCCAAAGTTTTATTAAATTTTACCAAGATAAACTTTGATAAAATTTTAAATAAAATATAATACGTTTTTGAGATAGAAGAAACACAGGAATACCTATCCGCCAAAAACGGGTAGGCTTTTTTATTGCACAGTGGTGTTTCTTTAATATTATGCGGATTTGGAAATCCTCAAAATAAGTTGTGGCGGATCTGTACGACGGCACAACGGAAAACAGTTCTATGGAATTGGATTATGTAATTCATTTTCAGGAGTTCAATTAAGCAGCATTGGGTAAGGTTGTGTAGCCTATTAAGAGAAAACCACTACGTGGTATATTGTACGTCTTGTTTTCAGGTTTCTATTAAGAAGGAACCGCTACGTGGCATCGAGATTGCATTGTTTTTTGAAAAATAGACACTTGAACGGGTCTTTTTTTTGCCTCTATTTGCATTGTGTCATAATGTGTCATTGTGTGTCATATCGTGTCATAATGATTCATATCAAGTCTTTTTTTTGAATGAGGGGGTGTTTTGGGTGTATCTTTGCAACGTCGTTTGAAGGGAGAGCGTAGAACGGAGAACGCGACACACCCCGCCGCTATTTTGCCACGCACAAATCAGCTCTACGCGCTCCACAGGAGCTTGTACCCCCTCTCGTAGAGGGGAGGAAAACGGAGAACTGGAAACCATTAAATAGCAATTCACTGTTCTTTCGGACTCAGTACTGGATTTGAGTGTTTTTCGTTGTCGCCGCCGGCAAGCAGGACAAACCAGAAGAGGCCCATAAAGACGACACCCATCTGGCGGTGGAGAACAGCCTCGAAAAGGCCGCTGAATGCCACCGCAAAAATCAGCGAAAGCATAATGAAGTCGCGCTCTTTATAGGCATACACGGCGGGAACGATAAAAACGGCCAGCAGCAACAATATGCCGGGTATGCCCATCGTAAGCATAGCGTCGAGATAGATGTTGTGAGAATTGTATTGGGCTTTGATGGCATACTCCTCGCCGGTTTCCTCATAGACCTGCAGCAGCACGTCGTTGCGGTCGCCGATACCGACTCCGAAGGGGAGGCTCTGCCTTATCGCCTTCATCGAACTGCCGTAGATAAGGAAACGCGCGTCGCTGGTGTCGCCCTCGCTCATTTCCTCGAAGGTCTGGGTGAGGCGGCGCGCACTTTCGGGCAGCATAAAGAATACTCCCGCTCCGATAGCCAACGCAAAAGCCAAAGCGATCAACCCCATTTTTCTCTCCTTAAGCCTGAAGAACAGATGGATGATTATCATAACAACTATCAGCACCAATCCCGCTATGCCAGCCCTTGAAAGCACCATAACAAGATAGGTAGCCGAAACAGCCGCAATGATGCCCAACATCCACAGCATCCACGTCTTAAGCTCTTGGCGATGATAGAACCACTCGGAATAGAGGAATCCCAGCACAAAAAGCAGATACATAGCTATATAGGAGTGATGAACGGGGTCGAACGACGAGGAGAGGACAATCTTGTGACTTGTGCAGAGCACATAAACCAGTCGGATAATGAACTTTACGACAAGGCTGCCGGTGAACAGCCATACGAGTGTACGCTGACGGAGGCGGGTCATAAAACCTGTGTCGCACATAAGGCAGCACAAGGGGAATATGAGCAACGGCAGACGGTGCAACAGCATATTGCCGGCATCTTTCATATTGCTTGTATATATCAGCGAGACAACCTGGTACATATAAAACATCACAAGCAGCCAGAGGCTCCAGCGGGCTCCTTTCGACAAACCCGGATTGCCAAGCTTGCGGCCGAACACCGCCAGCAGAATGCTGTTGGCAACCAGGAAATAGAGCATCCACACCGACCACACCCAGCTGAACGGCAGCACTATAGCTGTAAGACACAGGACTATGTACTCGGAAACCTCGAGCGGTTTCATTCCTTTGAAAAATGCGGTAATCATCTGTTTCATAACCGCAATAACTGACAATCACGATAAATATTGTATCGCAGACAGATGTCCGCATAATAAAATGCGTTTTTGTGCGTTTTAGAAAAAACAAAACATACCGCAATTGGAACAAGTTAGAGCAAAGAAATCATTGGGACAGCATTTCCTGACCGACGAGAGCATCGCCGAGCGTATTGCCCGCAGTTTGACTGGCCGCACACGTTGCCTGCTCGAGATAGGACCAGGAATGGGCGTGCTGACGAAACACCTTGTCGGCGAGCCGCAATACCGATTCCGCGCCATAGAACTTGACCGCGAATCGGTCGAATACCTGCATCTTCACTATCCTGAGCTTGACGTGATTGAAGGCGATTTCCTGCGGCTGGACCTCAACAACATTTTCGGAGACGAGCCCTTTGCCATAATCGGCAACTTCCCCTACAACATCTCGTCGCAGATACTCTTCCGCGTCTTCGAGCAGCGCAACCATATACCCGAGGTGGTAGGTATGTTCCAGAAGGAGGTCGCCGAACGCGTTGCCGCAGGACCCGGAAGCAAGACTTACGGCATTCTGAGCGTGCTCCTTTCGGCATTCTACGACATCGAATACCTCTTCACCGTCCACGAAAATGTATTCAATCCACCGCCTAAAGTCAAGAGCGCAGTCATACGTCTGACTCGCAACGATGTTCAGCAGCTAGGTTGCGACGAGCGGCTGTTTGTGCAGGTAGTGAAGACGGGGTTCAACCAGCGCCGCAAAACCCTGCGCAACGCCCTGAAGCCCCTCAATATGCAACTTGACGCCATACCGGAAGAGATACTTGCCAAGCGCGCCGAACAGCTCTCGGTACAAGATTTCATATTCATAACCAACAATATTACACCCGAAAAATGTCAATAATCGAATTTATCATACTCGCCATTGCTCTCTCGCTCGAGACTCTCATAGTGATGCACGGATGTGCGCTCAACACCCCGATCCGCCTCACCAAAGGCGTAGCCGAATCGCTCACCGTTGCTCTCGTCAACACTCTTTTGCTGATTGTAGGCATTCTGCTTGGCAACCTGCTGCGTTTCACTCCGGCCGATATCAGTCCTGAGGCTACGAGTACCAACAACCTGCTCAACGATTCAGACAACCTTGTCTATCTGGGTCTTATGATTCTTGTGGCTGTGCGTCTTCTTTTCCGCAGCAGCAAGAAACGGCGCACCGTTCAGCCTTACGACATTAGCCGGTTCAGTACCGCCCTGCTGCTCGGTGTAGCCATCGGCGTCAACACTCTATTTGTGGGTCTCGCGCTCGGATTCCGCATTCCGTTGGCCGAGAACATCTGGCGCTCGACCGTTCCGCTCTTTATTTTTATGACTTTGTTCGGGCTGCTCGGCATTATGCTGGGTCGCCAGAAACGCGAGCTGCGCGCCCAACGCTACACGCTTTTCGCCGTATTAATCCTTCTCGCATTTGCCCTCAAAATCGCTTTGTGGGGATAAAAGAAGACAAAAAAAGGATGCCGTTGGGCATCCTATTATTATTTGTCAAAGAACAGCTTATTTGTTCTTTCTCTGGCAATCCTTGGGGGTTACACAGGTACCGCTGGCGCGGCAGACAAGGATCTTCTCCTCCAGAACATCTGCAGCACTGTCGCTGATGTCGGGACGAGTCTTGATAACCTTGTAAGCCTCGAAACTCATCTTGCGGCTGGTGTTGCCCACGTGGGTAATCTCGCCATAAGCCTCAATATAGTCACCTGCATAGACAGGAGCCTTGAATTCAACCATATCGTATGCACAGAAGAGGCCCTCGTCACCATCCTGGATGATAAGGAGTTCCGTAGCAACGTCACCAAAGAGGTGAAGCATGTGTGCACCATCGACCAAGTTGCCACCATAGTGGGCATCCTTGGCGCTCATACGTACGCGAAGCATTGATTTTACTGCCATTTTGATTATTTTAAAGTTTACGGTTTAAAGATTAATGCTGTAACTCTCTATTATTTTTTGATAATAAAGTCTACGAAAATACCAGGAGTCTTGACGTTTTCGGGAGCGATGCTGCCGGTGGGGACAATCTCCTGAGGCTCGACAATGACGACATCGGCTGCTGTTGCCATCATCGGGCTGAAGTTCTGCGAAGTGCCTTTGTAGACAAGGTTGCCGCTCTCATCGGCGATGTTGGCTCCAATGATAGCCACATCTGCGCGAACGGGCTTCTCGAGCAAGTACTCCTTACCGTCGACGGTGATTTTCTCCTTGCCGTTCTCGACGATGGTGCCAAGACCTGTCTGGGTCAATACGCCACCAAGACCTGCACCTGCAGCACGGATCTGCTCGGCCAGAGTGCCCTGCGGCTGCAGAGTGACGTTGAGCTCTCCTGCATTCATCTGATCGATAGTGTTGTTGTTAGTACCGATGTGGGTTGCGATAAGATTTTTAACCTGATGATTGGTGATCAGTTTACCAACGCCGACTTCCGGATATGCGGTGTCGTTGCAGATGATGGTAAGGTCTTTCACTCCCTTTTCAACCAGTGCGTCAATCAAGGCAATCGGGTTGCCAACTCCAAGGAAACCACCTACCATAACGGTCATTCCGTCGTGGATTTTTTCGGCAGCTTGCTGTACAGAAACAAATTTGTTCATAATTATCTGTTTTATTAAATTAATTCAAAGTATAGAAGCATTTGAGTATCAGCCGTTTTTGCAACAAAACAACCAATACAACATCCTTCTTAAAACGACTGCAAATATAAGATTTTTTTTGAAAATGAATAATAATTTTTGTCGAATTGCGTTTTTTGAGTACTTTTGCAATGCGAAATATGTGTTAATTTATGAAGAAAATAACCTTATTATTTAGTCTTATTTTACTAACTACCAGTGCAATACAAGCACAAGACTATATAGTTCCCGAGGAGACCTGGTACCATACCGAAGTGCTCGGAAGCAACTATCACGGCTATGTTTTCAACAAAGAATGGGATGTCGACATCCTTGTTGAGAATCAGGACGGCCGTTTCACTCCGGAAGATATCGATATTGCTAAAGCCGAGAAGCTGATGCAGAAAAAACTCGCCTTCCTCAACCGCAACCACGAGAACCAAGAGGGTATGTGCCCCATCATCGACGAACATATCCGCAAATACATCCGCCAGTATGTGGGTTTCACCGACATCAACGGTGCTAAAATCATCTGGATCAACGCCGTATGGGACGAGAAAGTCGAGAAACAACTCGCCAAAGATATCGTCCGCACCTCAGGCGGTTGCGGCCACTACTGGAGCATCAAGGTCAACCTTGACACCGAAAAAGTTTACGGTCTCGAGGTCAATGAATCGGGCGACGTGAAATACATCCCACGCAACAAGAAACCGGGTCCTCGTATCAGCAAGCCTAGGAACGAACACAAGATTCAACGTATCCGCAAAACTGGTATTATACACAATCCCAGCGAGGTGGCTTTCTAATCAAACTGACGTAAAATGCGATTATTGTTCGCAATCTCCTCCTTCTTCGAAAAAGCTTTCCTGCTCAAATTCCTACGTTTCTGCATCGTGGGAGTGTCAGGTACAGCTATTGATTTCGGACTTACGTGGCTATGCAAGGAGATTTTCAAAATACCTAAATTCATAGCCAACGCCATAGGTTTTGTCGTTGCCGCCACAAACAACTACATCCTAAACCGCATCTGGACTTGGGGCAGCACCAACGATCAGATAGGCATCGAATACGTCAAATTCTTCACTGTTTCACTCATTGGACTAGGCATCAACACATTGATTTTATACATTTTCAATGAGAAACTGAAACTTAATTTCTATCTGTCCAAAGTCATCGCCACCGGTGTTGTGATGCTTTGGAATTTCTTTGCAAACAACTTCTTCACTTTCGCAATTTAGTTTTTTATGAGACGGTCTTATTTACTGATACTGCTGTTTCTTTTCAACATCGCAAACGCTCAAAACGAGCCTTTTAAGCAGCGTCCCGATGCTTTCCCGCCAATATTTGAGAATCTTGATTCAAAGGCCATCACGATGGCCTCTTCCATTGAGCAGATGGCCGACTGGGACCGCTACCCGACATACGACACCTATATGGCTATGATGCAGGACTGGGCTGAGCGTTTCCCGCAATTATGCCGGGTCGACACTATCGGCACCTCTGTCAAAGGGCGTCTGATTCTCAGTATGTACATCACCGGGTCGGATGATAACGACCTTTACAGACCCGAATTCTTCTATAGCTCCACTATGCACGGCGACGAGGTGACAGGCTACGTAATGATGCTCCGCCTCATCGACACATTGCTGGAAGGTTACGGCAGCAACGCTCAATACACGCAGTTGCTCAACTCCACCCGCATCTATATCAATCCCCTCAGCAATCCCGACGGCACCTATCGCAGCGGCAACCACACCGTGAGCGGCGCCACAAGATACAACTCCAACTATGTCGATCTCAACCGCAACTACCCCGACCCCTTCGGAACCGAGCCGATGAATTCTCAGCAAAAGGAGAACACTGCGATGATCAATTATGTCGCCAATCACAATTTCCGACTCAGCGCCAACCTGCACGGCGGCGCCGAGGTGATGAACTACCCGTGGGACAGCTTCACCTCGTCCGAACAGCCGCATCCCGACCGCGAATGGTGGATTGAAGTATGCAAACACTTTGTTGATACCAGCAGAACATACAGCAACAGCCATTTCCGCGACACCTACAACAGCGGCTATACTGCCGGAGGCGACTGGTACGTTATCCCCAACGGAAGACAAGACTACATAAACTACTATCACAACTGCCGCGAGATGACAATGGAGATTTCGTCAGACAAAACCATCAGCAGCAGCCAACTGCCCGAATACTGGCGCTTCCTGCAACACTCGCTAGTTAATTATATCGCTGAAATACATACTATTGGAAACACAAACAACATTACAGACCTTCAGAACACCCCTGCTATACAAATCTACCCCAACCCAACGAATGACAAAGTGTTTGTCAAAGAGAGGACTCTCGACGACATACATATCTTCAACATTCAAGGCAAAGAAGTGATGTTGCTGCCCGCAGGCACTCAACTGATTGATTTCAAAGGCCTGTCTGATGGTGTATATATTCTTCGAACCGGTACTTATAGCATAAAGATTGTAAAACGCTGATGCATTACTCCCACATCTCCGTTGCTATTCCAATGCTGGCAGAACTCGACAATCTGCCAAATCTGCTTGATTCCCTGAAGCATCAGACTATTTGTAATTTCACAGTATATTGCTGTGTAAACAATCGTGAAGGATGGGCACTCAGCGACAAGGAGTCCGAGCGGGCAATGTACGAAAACAATCAAGCTTCATTAGAGTATCTTTCAACCTTCAGTCCTCGACTTAACATCCTTGATTACAGCAGTATCGGCAAAGGCTGGCAGGGAAAACAACACGGTGTAGGATGGGCACGTAAGGTGCTGTTCGACAGTATTGCAAAGGAATGTGACGACAACGAACTGATTGTAAGCCTTGATGCAGACACTTCTTTTAGCAATACTTACTTGGAATCAGTACTTTGCGCTATGAATAAGCATCCTGAACATAGTGTTCTGAGTGTTCCCTACTATCACCCGCTAAGCAATGACGAGTACGATGACCGCGCTATGTTACGCTATGAGATTTATATGCGTCATTACATCATAAATCTCTTGGAATCAGGTAATCCCTACGCTTTTACAGCCCTCGGCAGCGCGATGGTGTTCCCTCTGTGGGCATACAAGAAAGTGGGTGGCATAACCCCTTTACAAGGCGGTGAGGACTTCTACCTGATGCAGAAATTCGCTAAGACCGGCAGAGTATTACTCTCTTGCAATGAAACAGTTAAACCTCAAGGAAGAAAATCTCAGCGGGTCCCGTTCGGAACAGGACCAGCCATTGCTAAGGGCATTGATTCTATGGATATTACATACCCCTTATATCCAGCAGAAGGATTTGATGCCGTCAGAGAGACCTACGCCCTGTTTTTCCGTCTTTACACAGAAGATATTGAGACACCTATGAGCGACTTCCTCCGTCAGCAACTAAAGACAGACGATATATGGGAACCTATGCGCAAGAACTTTAAAACAAGGGAGTTATTCATTCACGCCTGCAGTGAACGGGTGGATGGTCTGCGTATATTGCAATTTCTCAAGACCCTGCCGCTTCGTTCTGCCGAAGAGGAGTTACTTTTGTTCTGTAACAAACATAGAATCAGCATAAATAGCGAGTTTAACTTCCGAACATCCCCTATTACGGAAGTAGATTTACTTCGAAACAAACTATTTGAATTAGAACGCTCTTTACGACAGAGTTAAGACCTCTACCCTATCCGCGTCCAGTCAATGGGCTGTTCGCCCTGACCCACAAGAATCTCATTGGTTTTTGAGAAATGACGGCAACCGAAGAAACCGCGATAAGCCGATAGCGGTGACGGGTGCGGAGCGGTGAGAATGTGATGTTTGCCTTTATCAATAAACTGCGATTTGGCAATGGCGTAACTGCCCCACAGCAGGAACACTATACCTTTGCGGCGTTGCGACAACTCGCGGATAGCAGCATCGGTAAACTGTTCCCATCCGTGACGCTGGTGCGAGCCTGCCTGATGCGCTCTGACAGTCAATGTAGCATTGAGCAGCAGCACACCTTGTTCAGCCCAACCGCTCAAATCACCATTAATCAAAGGGATATTCGTACCCAAATCGGAATTAATTTCCTTGATAATATTGACCAGCGACGGCGGCACAGCGATGCCGTGAGGCACTGAGAAACAGAGTCCCATTGCCTGGCCGGGTTCGTGATAAGGATCCTGTCCAAGAATGACCACCTTGACCTTGTCGAACGGCGTACGGTCGAAAGCGGCAAATATATTACTCCCTTTCGGATAACAGGTGTACATTGCCCTCTCCGCAACAAGGAAACTCTTCAAGTCTGCAAAATACTGAGATTCAAACTGCGGCTGCAGCACTTCAAGCCAACTCTGATCAATCTTAGGGGACATATTAATTTGAGGTTGAAAGTTTAAAGTTGTTTCAACTTAAAAACGGATTATATTTCTTTTCGTCACCGATGGTCGATAGTTCCCCGTGCCCCGGCAGCACCTGATAGCTGTCAGGCAAAGTGATAACTTTAGTACGCAAATTCTCAATCAGTTGCTGATAATTACCACCCGGCAGATCAGTTCGTCCTATGCTTCCCTGGAACAGAGCGTCGCCGGTTATCACGGCCTCCTCGTCAGGGATAACGTAGCACATACTTCCTTCGCAATGTCCCGGAACGAAGCGGCATTCAATCTTTATTGTGCCAACTTTCAACTCTGCACCCTCATCAATATGCACAGTGTCAATATCATCCAAGTTTCTGACATCAAAACCCATTATACCGCCATAAGCCTCTGCCTGACGCAATAGTTTTTTCCCGTCACAATGCATTGTGATTGGCAGTCCATATTTCTCTGCCACTTGACGCACCCCGCATATATGGTCCACATGGGCGTGAGTGAGCAGCAACAACGTTGGTTTCAGGTTCTTGCGTTCAATAAACTGGAACAGTTGGGCATCCTCATAACTGGCCTCCATACCAGGGTCGACAATGGCACACTCGGGCGACTGCTCGTCATAAACAACGTAACAGTTCACGCCAAAGTGATTGAATGTAAACTGTTTAATCATATCATCCGTTAATCCATTTCTCAACGGCCTCTTTCTGTACGGGAGGTATGTCGAGTTTGTTCTTCTTACGCAGGCCGTTGAGGTCGTTGTAGAGCTTGTTCGGATTGGCCTCTTTCAGTTGTGCAATAGTGTTGATGCCGGCTTTGCGCAGCATAGGCACCCACTCCGCGGCCACACCGTGCTTGACGAAATCCTCGTCGGT
>DBXH01000026.1 GCA_002309335.1 Bacteroidales bacterium UBA1217
TACGATGTATTTGCCACGTGGGATTGTGGTCTGTATCCTTGTGGAACCAATGGCAACGCCAATCCCGACCAGTGGCTGGTCTATGTCGGTGCGCCCGGATTCGACTTTGGAAGCACTTCACCCTATATCTTCTCCGACAACACCGCAGCCATCGGTGGTCTCACGCCAAACACCGATTACGAGATGGTCATTATAGCCAGCTGCGGCGGCAACGAGGGCTATCCCTCCTACCCAGTCCAGTTCCACACCCAATGTGCACCGCTCAACAGCCTACCCTTTGTTGAGGACTTCGAGAGCGTCGCCGGCCTCCCCTCATACACCACCTATTCGAACACGAACACCTTGCCTGACTGCTGGTTGCGGCACAACACCAGTGTGGGTGGCGAATATAGTGGCGCTCCCCTTGTACACAACGACTCAACCTACGCCCACAGCGGACACAACGCTATGCGATTCCACACAGCGAACTATCCCGTTATGTGTTCCGACCAGTATGCTATTATGCCCCTTACCGACTCCGTTCTATATCCTGCGAGGGGTCTTCAGGTCTCCTTCTGGCTGCGCACTGCCCATTTTTACTATAACTCATTCATAGTGGTTGGTGTGATGAGCGACCCCAACGACACTAATTCCTTCGTTGCTATGGATACCGCACGAATCGAATCTCTTGGCAACTATTCGCACCATACAGTAAGGATGGCGGGATACAGAGGCCCCCACGGCCATATAGCATTCAAGGCTCCCTTCCAATCACCTGTCAACCGACCCTATATCGACGATATCATCCTCGATGAAATGCCGTGTGCGCCAGCCGAAGAGCTGCATAGCGTCATCAGCGGAACAGACAACATCACCATTGCCTGGAGCGACTCGAGCCGTGCAGATATATTCTGGTATGTGGAATACGACACGGCCGATTTCATTCCTGGAACAGGAACAGCCACCTCCATCCTTGTCACCGATTCCTTCTACACGATGACAGGTCTCGACTCAGGTACGTTATACCATATTTACGTCTATCCCGACTGTTTCGATTCTGTCGTTGCACGTCACCTGACGGCCACCACCCTTATGACCACACCAACCGCAGTTCCTTATAGCGACAATTTTGACGATGAGAGTTTTGGAGGGTGGGCGTTGCGCAACGGCACCGAAAGCAATCAATGGACGGTGGGCAACGCCGCTGGCAATCCAGAAGGTTCTCTATACATCACCGACGACGGCAGCAACAACCACTATGGTGGAACGTCATCGACGGTTTTTGCCGTTAGGACTTTCCGTTTCGACACCGCAGGCGAATATGCATACAGCTTCGACTGGAGATGCAACGGCGAAGCCTCGAACGATTATCTTCGTGCTGCTCTTGTGCCAGCTGACAGAATCTATACTCCAGGCGAGAGCAATGGATTTGACAATGCCTTGTCAGTTCCAGAGGGTGGCATAGCTCTGGATGGCTCCATAGAGCTCAATCAATCCAACAGTTGGCAGTACAAGATGGGAACATTCTCGATAACAACGCCAGGATATTACGACTGGGTGTTTATGTGGCACAACGACGACAACACCTATAACCAGTCGCCAGCAGCCGTTGACAATGTAAACATCCGTCAAAACACCTGTCCCTCACCGTGGAATGTGAGAGGCGAGCGTTATGCCGACAACCTTGTACTTTCGTGGTCACCCGGCGGCGATGAGAGCGAGTGGGAAGTCATTCTTGACACCACATCCGTGATTGTCCACACGATGGGCTACACCTTCTCAGGACTAAACCCCACTTCAAATTATGCGGTTCGTCTCCGTTCCATCTGCGGAGAGGATGACACTTCCTTGGCTGTCGTTGCCTCATTTGCGCCCAAAAGATATACTGTCAGCGCCACATCCGAGCCTCCTGCCAGCGGTTCTGTGACAGGCGGTGGCATATATTACTATGGTGACATAGCTACATTGACCGCCACACCGAATACAGGCTACTTTTTCACGGAATGGAACGACGGCAATACCACCAACCCGAGGAATCTATTTGTGACAAGCGACACCACCATTATCGCCCAGTTCCAAGTTGTAGAAGATTCCGGCGACATTGAAAATATTTATACAACTTTAAATTCCCAGTTGAGAATCTATCCGAATCCAGCCAAAGATGTCATAACAGTCTCCGTTACAGGCATCAATGGCGACGTATGTTTCTTGGTAATGGATTTGAAAGGCCGCGAGGTGATAAAAGAAAATTTGGAATGCTCTGCCGACTGCGAGAAGAATATTGATATAAAAGGTCTAAATGCTGGAGCTTATTTCGTGCGAGTTACATCAGTAAATAATATCCCAATGATAAGAAAACTAATTGTTAAATAATTATTTACAGAATGACGGCTGTATTATTGTCTCTAAATATACGACGAGTGGCGATCAAATGGTCGCCACTTGTCGTATAAGATTATCTTAATAAAAAATGTTATTGGATATGATATCGAATTAGAGGTCTGTTACAGCATATAGGTCAACCTGGTAGATGACGGTCGAGTATGGAGGGATGTTATCTGTTCCTTTGGCCCCGAAAGCCATCTCGCACGGGAAGTAGAATCGGTAAGAACTGCCAGCTTTCATATTGCAAAGTCCATCAAATAAGCCTGGCATAATGGATTCGTTGATAACGTGGCGAACGGTGTCGCAGTTTCCGAATGTTTGGTCGAAAATCTGGCCGTTGGTGAAGCTGCCTTTGTAATCGAACAAGGCGACCAAACCAGGCTCTCCTTTGCGTCCGTTACCCTCTTTCAGGACCTCATAATAGTAACCTTTGTCGCTTTTTTTGATATTCGGGTTCTTCTTTAGAAGGTCGCTGAAATAGGCTTGCTCTTGATTTCTTGCCTCTTCCAGTTTTGCCTGTTGATTTTTAGATTGATTAGTGTAAGCGAGAAGTTCCAACTTGTTGAGCAATTGATAGGTTTGCTCTTGAGTCATAGGCTGTTGTTTCTGGTCGAGTGTTGCGATAAGAGCCTGTACAAGTATCTCGCGGTTGGGTTCAATGCCTGTTTTGGCAATGTTCTGTGCCAAAGTAAAGCCCATTGCCCAGCTGAGGCTGTCGGCCTCGTTGCGAAGTTCGGCAGGTTGGCTGGTGTTGATTACTAGACTGTCTTTTTTATGGCAGGATGTTGTTAGTCCGATAATGCACAGCATGGCTGTAGCTATTAATACTTTTCTCATTTTTTGTTTCTTTGTTGTTTTGCCGCCTTAACGTTCAAAATCATTAATTATTATTTAAAAGGATAAAAATATAAAAATAGTATCCATATTAACTTAAAACCAATCCGAAACTAGTATCCTAGGATTTTCAGCATTGACTTATGGCTCTGCTCTTTTGCAAAGAGTTTTGTGGTGTAGTCGCCGTTTTCGTCTTTGTCGATGATGATGTGCTTGGGGGCGGGGATAAGGCAGTGCTGTATTCCGCCATATCCGCCGAGACTCTCCTGATAGGCTCCGGTGTGGAAGAAACCAATATAGAGAGGCTCGTCTTTCTGCAGTTTGGGCAGGAATATTGCGTTGGCGCGCGAGTCTGCGTTATAGTAGTCTTCGCTGTCGCAGGTAAGGCCGCCGAGGAAGACACGCTGGTATTCACAATCCCAATGGTTAATGGGCAGCATTATGAAACGCTGGTTGATGCCCCATGTGTCGGGTAGCGTGGTGATAAACGATGAGTCGATCATATACCACAACTCGCGGTCGTTTTGTTGTTTCTGGTCGAGGATGCTGTAGAGGGTTGCACCGCTCTCACCTACGGTAAAAGAGCCGAATTCGGTGAAGATGTTTGGTTCGTCTACGCCGCGGTTGGTGCAGATGTTTTTTATCTGTGCCAGTATTTCTTCGGCCATGTATTCGTAGTCGTAGTTGGATGCCAACGAGTTCTTGATTGGGAATCCACCGCCAATGTTGAGCGAGTCGAGTTCCGGGCATACGTGCTTTAAGTCGCAGTATACGTTGACGCACTTTGAGAGCTCGTTCCAGTAGTAGGCGGTGTCGCGGATGCCGGTATTGATAAAGAAATGCAGCATCTTGAAGGTGTATTTGGGATTGTCTTTGATAACTTCCTCGTAGAATGACACGATGTCGTTGTAGCGGATGCCTAAACGCGAAGTGTAGAAGTCGAACTTGGGTTCCTCTTCGGATGCGATGCGGATGCCGATCTTCATAGGTACTTCAGGATTTTCAACAGCTTCGTCAAGCATAAGCATTTCGTGTTTGTTGTCTATGATGGGGACAATGTTGTGAAATCCGTCCTTGTAGAGTTCGGCGATATTGTCGATATATTGCTGGCGCTTGAAACCATTGCTGACAATAAAAATGTTCTTGTCGATCAGTCCGCTGTTGTAGAGTTCCTGTATGAGGTTGATGTCGAACGCACTCGATGTTTCGAGATTGATGTCGTTTTTCAGTGCCTCTTCCATCACAAAGCTGAAATGGCTGCTCTTAGTGCAGTAGCAGTAGTTGTAAGTGCCTTTGTAGTCGGTCTTTGCTATTGCTACGTTAAAGAGTCTCTTTGCCCTCTGTATCTGTGAACTTATTTTTGGCAGATAGGTAACCTTTAGAGGGGTTCCGTATTGCTTGATGACTTCCATTAAAGGAATGTCGTGGAAATAGAGTTCGCCATCCTCTGTACGGAATTCGTCTTGCGGAAACTCAAATGTCTGGTCAATCAGATCGTAATACTTATTTTTCATTATTTGATTGTTTTTAGATTTGGTTGGTCTTAAAATGTTCAATCCGGCTCAGTCGGATTTGTGATATTGAGTGTGCAAAAGTACAATAAAATTGCAAATAATTGCCAAATTTAAGTTATTTTGTTGAGCTATTTTTGCTGTGATTATTGCTATAAAAGAGCTTTCTTTTTGATAAACAATCTGTTGTGTTTATTCTAATGACGAGAGTTGAATGTGGTATGTATATAAAAATAAGTTGGTTGGATTGGATAAAATCATCCAATCCAACCAACTTGGATTATTGTTTTGTCAAAAATCTATTATTTTTTGACGAACTTCAATGTTGCTTTGTTGCCGTCGTTGTAGCTGGCTTGCAGGAAGTACATACCATTGGCGAGAGACGAAATATCGACCGTATTGCTGTTGCCTTCAACATTTTTCGCTATTAATTTGCGACCAGTGATGTCGATAATGCAAATATGGCTGATGTTTGCTCCGTCGATCGTTAATGTGCTCTGTGCAGGATTGGGATAGAGCCGTGCACTGTTAGTGGCCATTACGGTATTGATACCGATGGTGCCTTCGACAGTTACCGTTGTTGACGCTGTTGAAGCGCAATTGCCGTTGTATCCTGTCACGGTGTAGGTGGTTGTCTCGGTGGGGTATACGTCGATGATGGCACTAGTCTCTCCGCTACTCCATACGTAGCTGTCGGAACCTGTGGCGGTGAGACGTACTGTTTCACCTGCACGGATTGTAACATCACCGCCGCTGATGGTAACTTCAGGGGTTGGGGTCAACACGAGAGTGAGAATGTATACTTCGTTTTCACTTGAATCGGTGTAATGGTATACACCTGCATCAAAACCTTCAGTACTGATAAGGCTGTCGCGGAACTGATAATCACTTCCCTGGCAGATGCTGTCAAGAGAGTATACGTAAACAGTGCCGCAGTGGGGGAGATGCAGGTCATCGATCCAGGCGCAGTCGCTGCCGCTGCTCTGCGAATAGTCCTTTTCGTAGCTGAACTTGAAGGTATGGGTGCCTTGGGGTACAAAATATGCGCTACGACTCCAGCTATTGTTGGTGCCGCTGACTTCCTCTTTCTTATTACCGTCAATATAGAAGCGGAAGAAATCCCATCTGTTTTCCGACGATGCATTTTTGTAGAAGGTTATGCTGTCGTCAACGGTCGACGTCCAAACTATGCTTATTTCGGAATTGTTATTGTTGCCTAAGTTGTTAGCCGAACGCAGGCATTTTGCACCATTGTGAGCATCTTGGCTGACGGCTTGCCAGGGGTAGGTTCCGTGAGTCCACGGATATTCAGCCCAGCTATCGTCTTCGAAAGTTATCAGGCTGTTGTCGAGTCCAAATTGAATCCAGATGGTATCTTTATTGCTGCGGAAGGTGTTATTAATAACCTGAATCAGTGGTATAGAGCGACCTTCGGGTTCTTCGCCGTTGAGGGAAATCGTGAAAGATTGGATGTTCTCTCTGCCTGCTTCAATATTAGAAATGTCAAAATGCTGGCTTTGCGGAGCGGTCACTGTGAACGACGGGTCGAGCGGAAGCAGGCTGATTGTGCCGTTCTGTAGTGTCGCGTGCCCAAAGTTCTTGTTGGTTATGTTTATCACTATATTACCTGTCGTTGCCAATTGGTTGTCAGTTGTATAGCTTAGCATACGCATATTGTCGGCATTGATGGTGAACTGGTAGTTCGATACCGATATGTCGTTTGTGGTGTTGCCCCAGCGTACTATGATTTTGACGGTTGTTTTTGTCTGGTCGGTAATATGTCCCCAGATATGACCGTGACATACGTTGTGGAGTTCAGTCAACTGATTGACTTGAAGTCCTGTGCCTAGGTCGATAATGCCAGTGGTGTCAATCAAGATGCTTCCGTCAACACTCTGGAACTCGATGGAAAGAGTGTTGGCATTGTTTACACCAAGATTTTTTAATGTAACGTCGAAGCTGATGTTGCCATTGGCTTCCAGGGTGGCGCGGGGAGTCATTTCTGTAACTGAAACATACGGACCGTTGGCGGTAACATTCACATCTTGGAAGAAGGGCTGATAGCCTTGGGCGGTAATGGCTACCTCGTAGGTACCGGGGGTATTCAGTGCTGCGAACTGGAGGGTGGCATTGCCACTGGCATCGGCAAAGGCAGCTCCGACAAGGTTGCCGTCAGGGTCTTTAAGAGCAACGTAGGCGTAAGGCACGGCGCCAACACTCATTGTTGACATTCCAATGGGTATCGCTCCAGGAATGTTGGCTGTCATCACATCGGCTTCTCCGTGGATGTATGGCATCAGCGAGGGGTCGCCCATCAGGTGATATATCTGCCAGTAGTATATTTTCATCTGAGCGTTAGAAGTGCTGTTCTCAACAGCCATATTGCCTGCAAAAATCATTCCACCCATTGTGGTGAACCAGTTGCTGTAAGCCTCGTTGTGGGTGTGGAACAGTTTGTCGTACATACCGAGATTGTTGGCGTCATAGTCGGTGTTCATCGTGTTGTTGATGTTGGTTCGGATACCTACTGACCAGTAGAAGTCTTCCGTCCAGTATGTCGAGTTGCTGCCCCCTATATATCCTACGGCGCCGGCATTGTTATTTTTGCGCAGCAAAGCTTCGCCGAGGCAGGCGTCAACCTGATAGCTGTTGCTCAGACAGCAGTTGCCTATCATCACCATTGGCTTGTTGTTGTTGGTCATTTGGCTTACGTTGGATGTTGTGAAACTGGGGTTGCTCCATTCGGTGGTTCCACCGTGAGCGGTGTAATTGACAAAGCCGCAGCCATTGTTGTAAAGGGTGCGCAGTGCCGCCGCTGTGCCGTTGGCTTGTGAACTGCCGGTAACGGTTACACCTGTGGGAACGAAACTGGTGTTGTTTTTATAATATACAATATTTGTAAAGCCGTTGGCTGTTGTTACGTATGTCTTTGTTGCATAATCCATTGCCGGGTCGCCGTATTTGTAGCCGTTGTCGCTACTGTAGCCACCGTCGACACCTGCTATAAGGGCTGCGGTGTTCAGATATGTCGGGTCGGGGAAAGTGTACTGCTCATACATCAATGTTTTAGAAATCTGTGGGGTCAATTGGTTGATGTTTTGAGCCGAGAAACGCCCATAGTAGCAGTCGGGTATGTTGTCGTTGCCTGTCCAGCAGCAGTAGCTGAGGTCGCTCGAGTGAGGACCGTCATATGAGGAAAGGCTAAATGCAGGAATCTGTGCTATATCGCCGACAAAAAGCACGTAGGTGGGTGCCGGCGAAGACTCGGTGGCGTTGTCGTAAAGTCCTTGCAGATAGTTCTGTATACTTGATGTAGAGCTTCCAACATTGGCATCGTCGGTGTATACGAGGTCAACCAAAAAACCTTTGCGACGTTTCCAAGCGGCAAATTCGTCGAGGGCACCGCGGAAAGAGCTGTGGGCTACGATGGTGTAGCGCAGAGGGGCGTTGGTGTGGTTGTCTTTACTGCCTATCGAGTTGATGGCTGCAATCCCGCTGCCGAAAGCCGGGCTTGCATATAGACGCTGCATCCGTTTGGTGGCGGCTATATCGGCATTCTGCTGACGCACAGCCACAGTTATCTCTTTAACGATAATAAGTTGATTTGTTACAGGATTCCATCTGACAGGGTTGAACTTTATCGTTGCCAGGTTGCGGTCGCGGGCAACGCCGATAGCTTCCAGCTCGATGACCGGAGCACCGCAGAAAGCATCGGTGGCATAAACTTTTGCATCCTTTACAAGACTTACGGGCGAGTTGTCGCTTTTGCTACGTGACGGCTGTGCGGGAATGATTTGATGCTCGATGCCGAATACGGCCCCGTCAAGGGTGTCGCATATCATCGATTCTACGGTATAGGTCAATCCGTCGCCAAGAGCCACCTCAATGATTTTCACCATTGCTGGCAATGCCGGTTGCCCAGCCATACTCTGTGTGCCGAAATCATCCAGCATAAGGCTTGTGTAGTTGTTGTTCAAGAACGTGACATCTGAAACGTTCGGTTCAGGAGTGCTGAAACTAATACGTACCACAGAGTAGTCGCTCTGTTTCACTTGGTAATTCTGAGCTGTGATGTTGAGTGCAAGGCACAGAATTGTTGCAAGGGTGAGTAGTTTTTTCATTTGTTGTTTATTTATCTATGTTTTATTTTGTATTCGTTTTATTCAAAAAATTGTATTTTCAATTTACAAAGACATTTCTCTAAAGTTGTCCCATACCGGTTCTTGCGGAGGTGGTGCGACAATAGTTATTTCCTCTTTCCTTACAGGATGTGTGAATGTTATGCTCCTTGCGTGCAGCGATATGCCGCCGTCGGGGTTTGAGCGTTCGGCGCCATATTTCAGATCGCCTTTAATATGGCAGCCTATGTTGGCTAGTTGGGCGCGAATTTGATGATGGCGTCCGGTGTGCAGGTCGATTTCCAGCAGATGGTAGCCGCCGTCGCTAATGCCTGCAAGCTTATAGTCAAGTATGGCCAGTTTTGCGTTGACGGTTCCTGCCTTCACCACATAGCTGCGGTTGTTTTTCTCGTTGCGGAGCAGCCAGTCTTCCAGGTGTCCGCTTTCTTGCGGCGGAGCCTCTTGACAGAGAGCCCAGTAACTCTTCTGAAAGTCGCGACCTTTGATAGCCTCATTCATTCGGCTTAGCGCTTTTGATGTCTTCGCAAACAGCACCACACCGCTTACGGGACGGTCCAATCTGTGTATCACACCGCAAAAGACATTGCCGGGCTTGTTGTCGCGCATCTTTAGAAAAGCTTTTATATATTCAGGCAATGGTATATCGCCGGTCTTGTCACCTTGCACAATTTGCCCGCAGCACTTGTTGAGTGCCAGCAGGTGATTGTCCTCGTACAATATTTGATCAGCGATATTCATTAAACTTCAAATTTTAAACTTTCAATTTTGCAATCGGGGTGATTCCGTTGCGAACCACATCTTCGATGGCAACATCCAGTTCGGTGTCGAGTGGCAGGAACATATCGACGCGTGAGCCGAACTTGATAAAGCCCATCTCCTGATTCTGTTTAACCTTCTCTCCTTCACGGGCGTAGCACACTATGCGACGGGCCATAACTCCCGCCACCTGGCGCAACAATACCTTCTGTCCATTCTCGAGACGCATTCCTACGCTTGCACGCTCGTTCATAATCGACGATTTAGGGTAGGAGGCAATAAAGTAGTTGCCTTTGTGGTATTTTACATATTCAACCGTACCGTCTACTGGATAGCGGTTCACGTGGACATCGGTACCATACATAAACACGCTGACCATCAGGCATTCGCAGTTTAGATATTCCTTCTCAAAAGTCTGCTCTATGGTGCAGATGGTGCCGTCGGCAGGGGCTATGTAGCGCTTGCCGTCCTCGGTGAAAACACGCTTGGGAATGCGGAAGAACGACGCCAGCGCTATCCAGAAGCCGAACATAATAACGATAAGCAGCCAGTTGAAAAAGTTAAGATGCTCGGTAAATACAATCATCAACACCGTTATGGCCACGAAGATGGCCAGTGTGCTGAGCAATAATCTATATCCTTCTTTGTGTATGTACATAAACTTACAGATTAATTATCCCTAAAAACAGTAAAACAAAAGGAACAGCCATAAGTATGCTGTCGAAACGGTCGAGTACGCCACCGTGACCGGGCATTATGTTGCCGCTGTCCTTCACGCCGCAATAGCGTTTGAACATCGACTCCACCAGGTCACCAAGTGTGCCGGCAACGCTGCATATCAAACCGATGATGGCCCAACCAAGAGTGTGTATTTCGGGCGCGAAGCGGGAACCTGCAAGTACAGCGGCAGCAATACAGAACAAAGTGCCGCCGATAGTGCCTTCCCACGTCTTGTTGGGCGAGTGGCGCTCCCACATCTTGTGCTTTCCGAGCAGCATTCCTGTTATGTAGGCAAAACTGTCGTTGACCCATATCAGGATGAAAATCATCATTGTAAGCCCTGCTCCGAAGATGTGAGCCGTATTAAGTAATGCCAGCGGCACCATAATCCATATTGAAGGCAGCAGGGTATGGCCCACCGTTGTGAACGGTTCGTTGTCGTTGCGCCACAACTGGATGATGAATGTTGTCAGATACAAGACTGGAATCAGAATGGATAAAAAAATAATCGATACAAATAGATATATAGATCTGGCTAGTACATATGTTTCTGAAGCTAAAGGCAAAACAAAAAAAGCAAAATAGGAGGCGACTCCGGCAATAAAAGCCATCGGCTTGTTGCTCTTCACGCCTTTCAACTCTAGATTGTGAACATACTCGTATATGCCGATGATGCCTATCACGAAAAAGACGCAGGCAAAGACAGCGTCGCCCAGCAATGCGTTGTCCGTCCATTTTCCCAGGAAAATGCTGCAGACGACGATTGCTACATATACTGCGCCGCTAAGGGTTCGTATCAGGAATTTATTCATTGGTTTTGTTTAGATGTTGAGCTGTTTATTTGTTGATACGTTGATATGTTGATACGTTTTATGTTGATATGTTAAGTTGTTTATGTATTGTCCCTTTCACTCCCTTTTCACTCCCCATTCACTCCTCTCTCACTCCCTTAAATTCAATTCGTCTCGTCTTCAATCAGAATCAGATAAAGTTTCTGCAAACCCTTGCTGTAGGCGTAACCTGCGGGGTTGGCTACTATCATTTGTTCCGGATATTCGGGATAGAGTTGCTTAAGCCGTTCGTTGGCAGCCTCCCAGTCGGTCACCACTTGCGATGTAAATGCCAACACGACGGTCGTTTCCGACAAGGCGGGAATAGTGTTGCCCAGTCCGAGGTTGGAGGTTATCACTATGCTTCCCTGCCAGGCGATAAGTGCCTCGCACAATGTGGCAATCAGTGGATAGCGCTTTGTCGGCTCGCATGTGCAACGGTTGTCGACATTCAGGTGCCCCAGAAAACTTGTAAGATTCTCGCTAGCGCATCCAATCGTAATATTGTCGTGTCGCGACTGAATCTCTTTTATTCTTTCGCCGATATCCTTCTCGTTGTAGCAGTAGTAGAGTGTGCCGCCGGCTTTAGTGAATTTTTCGGCAAAGAGAACGCTCAAATCGTCGTCGCCGGCGTTGATGAAAGTACCACCGACAGCATTCGATATCTCACAGTCGGCAATATCCTCCCTGTTTATCAATGCTTCGCGTATGTCCTTGAGCACTTGCTCTTTCAATCGGTTGTCTTTCATTGGGTGGTTTTAAAGGTTTTAAAGGTTGAAAAGGTTTAAAGGGTTGAAAGGGTTCTCCATTTTCCGTGAATGTGTCAGTCTTCCACTTTTGGAGAGGAGTTATCCGAAGGACCGGGGTTTGTTGCACTATCTTCGTTTTCTGTTTTCTGTTCTTCGCTCCAAGGTCTTGGACCGTAAATCTGTTCTACATCCTCACGGAAAATCACCTCACGTTCGAACAGCAGGTTTGCCAGTTGGTCGAGTTTCTCGCGGCTGCCGAGGATAATATCCTTTGCACGCTTATAGGCTTCTTCGACCATACGCTTCACCTCGCTGTCGATGGTTTCGTTGGTATGCTCGCTGAAGGGCTTGGTGAAGTTCCATTCGCTTTGACCGGTCGAGTCGTAGTAGCTGATGTTGCCGATCTTGGGGCTCATACCGTAGTAGGCCACAAGCGAGAAAGCCATCTTCGTGGCACGCTCAAGGTCGTTCAAAGCGCCTGTCGAAATCTGTCCGAAGACTATCTCCTCGGCTGCGCGACCAGCCACAAGCGACGTAATCTCGTCAAACATCTGCTCGTAGGTGGTTATCTGNNTCCTCGGGCAGGTACCAGGCAGCGCCCAGCGCTTTGCCGCGCGGCACTATGGTCACCTTCACCAACGGTTGGCCCCAACGCAGTTGCCAGCTCACCGAGGCGTGACCCGATTCGTGGTAGGCGATGGTGCGTTTCTCCTCGGTTGTGATGACCTTCGAACGCTTCTCCAAACCGCCTATGATACGGTCGATGGCATCAAGGAA
>DBXH01000039.1 GCA_002309335.1 Bacteroidales bacterium UBA1217
AGAGCACCTGACTGTTAATCAGGGGGTCGCAGGTTCAAGTCCTGCTTGGGGAGCAGATTTTTAGGTTAAGAATATGTTATTCCTCAATAGCTCAGTTGGTTAGAGCACCTGACTGTTAATCAGGGGGTCGCAGGTTCAAGTCCTGCTTGGGGAGCGGAGAAGGCTGTAAAAAAACAGCCTTTTTTCGTTTTTAAACGTTCCTCTTGTGAAGACAACAATCATAGTGTTTATTGCAACTGTACTGATAATAGTACTATGCCTTGCCGGACTTGGAATCAAGACTTTGGTTCGAAAAAACGGCGAACTTAAACGCCATTGCAGTGGAATGGACCCCTATAGCGGCAAGCGTAACGGATGTGTGTGCGCTTCGCAACACAGCTCTACGTGCAACGAGCGCAAACATCATCCTTACCAGCCGTTGGATGTAAACGAGAACCTGATGGAGGAAATCAAATAAGCAGAGCGTCAATGATATCCGACGCGATGACAGAAGCCTGCGGACGCCTTTGAGAGGCTATGTCACCGGCTTTGCCGTGAAGACGAACAGCAAGTGCGGCTATATCCATAGAGTTATATGATTCCTTATTGTGCCTACGCTGATAGGCAACCGATTGCGACACAACGCCGAGTAATATACCGGTAAGCACATCGCCGCTTCCGGCGGTAGCCATACCCGCGTTACCCGTATTGTTGATGACAGGCCTGACGTTTGGGGCATAAATAGTTGTATGATGAGCCTTTTTGACGATAATAAGGTTATGTATGTCAGCCATCTTCTGCGGCTCGGCGTCGGCAAACAGGCGTTCGTATTCCTTGACGTGAGGCGTGATGATTGCGCCCAAAGCAAGATGGAGCGATTCGGGATGCTGCGCTAATATATTGAGAGCATCGGCGTCAAGCACCAAATGTTTGTTTTGTTTATGGCAAACAGTCAATGTTTCCATCAAAGCATTTTGTGTTGCTTCGCCTGTACCTATACCGGGTCCAATGGCAATAGCGTCATATCGCTCGAGGTTGGCTGGCAATGAAGAGAAGAAACATTCATCTTTGTCGATCGATACCATCGCTTCAGGGATGGAGGTTTGAAGCACGTTGACCCCGGCGCGTGGAGTGTGTACCGTAAGGAGCCCTACACCCGAGCGAAGACAGGCGCGGGCTGCTAGGATGGCTGCACCCATTTTGCCGTAGGAGCCGGCGATGAGTAGTGCATGACCGTAGTCGCCCTTGTGCGACTCAGGGTCGCGATTGAACAAGAAGTCAGGAGTAATCATGGTTTATAAAAAAGTGACAGCGCGCAAAGCGCGCTGCCACCACTCTATTTTTATGAAAACTATTAATTCTCAGGTTTAAGAGTACCTACTGCATAGTGGCCAAGGTCGAAATATCTCTTTGCCAAACGCTTGATATCCATAGTGGAGAGGCTGTTGACCATAGCCTCATAGTCGGTGATGTTAGCGTCGCGGCTCTCATTATACATATAACTGCCCATAATCTGGCCCATCCAGAAGCCATTCTCCTGCATTCTGGTCTCACGTTCCTTGATCATCTGCAGTTTGACTTTGTGGAGAGTCTCGCGGTCGCATCCCTTCTTGGCAAATTCCTTGAGCAGGTCGATAGCGGCCTTTTCAACGCTTTCGCAGTTTTCAGGAGCACACTGGAGATAGAAAAGCCATGTCACAGAACCTGCAAAGTCGATATCATAGGATACCATCGACATTGGGCTATAGGTTTCACCCATCTTCTCGCGGATAACCTCTGTGGTACGGATCTGCAGAGCCTCACCGAGAGCGCTTACTGCAATACGTTCGCGGAGGTCGACCTTGCCTGGGAAATCGTCAGATTCACCCATTATAAGAACCATACCCTGTTTGTCGGTACCGGCAAGTGTCAGGCTGTGGTTTACGCCCTTTGCCAGTTTGGGGCTCTTGTCGAGTTTGGGTTCGTTTTTCTGCTTGCCGTTGGTGGGCAGGATGTTGAGATACTTGGCAATAGTCTTGACATTGTCGTCGCTGATGTTACCAACGAAGAAGAATATCTGGTCGCTGGCATCGGCAAAGCGCTGACCATATATTTCATATACTCGTTCATAGTCGATGCCGTCAATATCCTTTTCGGTCGGCATAACGACAACGCGCGGATTGTGGTCATAGGCCATCTCATAGAAGTCCTTCATAAACTTGGCCTGCGGGTTGGCTGCGGCCATACGCACCTGGGTGTGAAGGGTCTCTATGTTGCGGTCAAACGATTCCTTATCCTTGCGAGGTGCCTCATAGTAGAGGTCTACCAACTGCATCATTGTCTCAAGATCCTTGGGAACACAACTGCCACGGAATCCCTGCGTGGTTCCACCGATCGTAGGACTTACACTTATAGTCTTGCCCTGCAGTTTCTTGCCGAGCTGGCTGCTGCTGAAGTTGGCGATACCTGCATCGTCGACAAGGCTTGCTACATGGCTGGCCATAAAGGCCTCTTTGTCGCCATAGAGGGCGGTGCCGCCGAATGAATAACTCTGCATTTGGATTTCATCCTCCTTGTAGTTGGTCTTCTTCACAACGAAGCGAATGCCGTTAGGAAGAACATACTCGGTATAATCCAACACACTATTCTGCGAAAGGACAACAGGCTGAACATCCTCCACTTCCTTGCTAAACAGAGGCTCGTCCTTGTAGGTGTCTACCCAAGGCTCGGTGGTGACCTTCTTGCTGTCGTTGACAATTTTGAGAACGGCGTCCTTGGTAGGAATGCTGTAACCTTCCTTCTCGGGAGCGGTAAGAACAAATATAAAGTTCTCGTCGGTAATCCAGTCTTTCACAACATTGTTGACCTCTTCGAGAGTGATTTCAGGCACAAACTCACGAGCGTATGCGTCTTCCTGACGGATACCAGGTATAACGTCGCCAAAAAGGTAGTGCTGTGTGTATTCATCGGCAAACGAATTGCTCTGAGTCTTGTTGAGCTCCTTGGCTGCCTTGCGGTAGCTTTCCAGCAAGCTCTCCTTGGCTCTGTCAAGCTCGGTCTGCAGAAAACCATGGTCGTCGACACGCTTCATCTCCTTGAGCAGCATAGCAACGCACTCTTCGATGCGGTTGTCCTTGGGATATGCGGTAAGAACAGCGCAGTCAAGCTTGGCAAGGAAACTGCCATAGCCACCGCCTGCATATAGGAATGGAGCTGTAGCTTTCTCTGCCATCTCGCCAAAACGGGAATTGATAATCGACTCGGCAAGGTTGCGCACCAGCATCTGGCGATAGTCGCCAATAGTGCCCTTCGGAGCCTCAGGACGTTTCCAGTACATCTGAATGTTGGCCGACGAAGCCTCCTTATCGGTAGCAATGGCTACAAGGGGTTCCTTGTTGTTGGGAACATTGTAGTACGGACGCTCCTTGGGATTGGCGGGCATCTTGTTGTCATTAAAATACTCTTTAACTTTAGCCTCAATCTCGTCAACATTGATGTCTCCGACGATGATTACAGCCTCCAGGTCGGGACGATACCAGTCCTCATAGAAGCGCACGATTGTCGGACGCTGGAAGTTCAGAAGAACCTCTTCCTTTCCGATAGGAATACGGTCGGCATAACGTGAATCCTTGAACATAATGGGCCAATACTGCTTCTGCAGACGATCCTGGGCACCCAAGCGGCCGCGCCACTCTTCAATGATGACTCCGCGCTCGGCATCGATTTCCTTGGGATCCATCAACAGCTTGCTTGCCCAGCCGTCAAGGATTTTCATACCCATTTCGAGCATTTCGGCATCGTTGGGCATATTGACGTAGTAAACTGTTTGGTCAAAGCTCGTGTATGCGTTCACGTGACCGCCAAACTGCACTCCCTTGGCCTGCAACTTGCTGATCAGCTCGTTGTGAGGATAGTACTCGGTGCCGTTGAAAGCCATATGCTCAGTGAAGTGAGCCAGACCCAGCTGGTCCTCATCCTCAAGGACAGAACCCGCATTGATGGCCAGACGGAACTGAACACGGCCTTCAGGCTTTTTGTTGGCACGGATGTAGTAGGTGATGCCGTTGTCAAGCTTGCCCATACGCACCTTCTTGTCAACAGGAACCTTGGCCGTGAGGTCTGATTTTTTCTCTTTCTTGCCGCCCGTTGTGCCAAGCTGAGCAAAGCTCATACCGGCGGTGGCAATCAAAAAGAGGAACAGGATAAAAAGTCTTTTCTTCATTTTGTTAATTGTTTTTTAATATGTTATATTTATTTTTAAGATTAGTCATAAAATGCAAAAATACGTTTTTTTGTTTGATTGGGCAAAATTATTTTCGTATTGTTTTCTAATTAGACGTTTGAGGTGTGCAAAATATTACAGGTTGTGAAAAAAAAATTTTTAAGGGTATAAAATTTTAGGTTATTGGTTTGTTTTTGTCTTTTTAAACTCTGGGTCAATTCTAGGTCAACACTGGGGTGCAAAAGCCCGTGGCTCGCGCAGAACTGATTCGTGCGTCACATATAGAAACTTCTTACGTCCCATTAAACGACGCCACCAGTTTTGAAAAATGGTATAAGAAATCCTGCCTAAAGGAACGAAAACCGACCTCGTCCAAATTACTTTGTCATTTCTTGTTTTTGTTCCTCCGAAACAAGACAACAGCCACTAACGCCAACATACCTAATGATACCAACATCCATATCCACAGACAATTTGCCTTCTTTGGAGCGTCGGCTTCGGCAAAAGGATCCTCGTCGCTGAGGTATTTGCCATCGGCTATAAGCTTCAGGGCATATTCTAGCATAACATCGGTCTCGCCGTCGGCACCCATTGTAATTTCGTTATAGGTAAGCGGCAATTCATAGTCGGGCAGCAATCCTCTGCCCCAAGGTGTGCGGGCACAAACAGTGGTGTCGAAAACCACCTTTACCATCGGAATTTCAATGGTACGCAACGTATTGGGCAGACATACAAAAGCCTTTTCGATTGCTGTAATATAATGATAGGCGGAACCCGTCTCACGACCAACACTAACGCCGCGACGGTTGCGTACCAATACTGACGGAAATATCGTTGCCGCCGACATCGAACTGCCATTGGTTAGCACATACACCCGTCCGGTGTACTGATGGCTGCTGTCGGGCAGTATGCAACTGCTTGTCTCGACGCTGTCAAAACTGTAGTAACCTGACTTGCCTTTCAACTGGACATAATCAGGAAACAGAATCTCGTCCTTTGTGTGGTTCTCGCTGTATTGGAGCATTTCAAAGTTACCCTTTTTCTTCACATAGAGGTGACCGCCACGCTGACGGTTCAGAGGCTGTTGGGCAAAACAGGACAGCAGTTTGTTCAAAACAGAGGGTTCTCCGCCCGGGTTAGAGCGCAGGTCTATTATCATATTGGACGACTTGCATTCGCCTATCCATCGTATAATCCTCTCCAGCTTATCGTCGGTTATGTTGAAACTCCTGAGCGAGAGATAAGCTGTTGAATCGTTGATCTGGCGTATGGTATATACGCTATCCGGATCACGGAGAACATTGATGTTTCTCCATGATAGTATGCGCGGTATTGGCGTATACTGGATATTTAACTCGAAAGGATATTTGCAGAACGGAATCTCCACTTCCTCGCCATTGGCGAATACAACGCGGTCCTTGCTATCGGTCGTCGCATCAAGGTTCATCATCCCGCAGTAGAAAGAGAGCATTGTCAGCTTCTCTTCCATAGCACTCTGCACATTATGGTCGTATAGGTGCATAAACTGACGGGCTTTGTCGGCATAGTCGCGAGGGGCTATACCATTGATGTTGGCTACAACTCGACCCACATATTGCTCATATCCGCTATATCCTCCCACCACACGTAGTGTATCGTCACACCAAGAGTATATCAGCACCGGAACGTAAATAGGGTTTGCTTTGACGTCGAAGCGGTCAGGCATCGGCGAAAGGTGGCTGTCGTGAAGCAAATGCGAGAAGAGCACTATCGGCTTCTGTGTGTTGAGCGGTACGGGTTTGGTTACCGACCGGCGAAGGGCATCCATCGTGTCGTGAAACTCTGAGTCGCTCATTCGCTCATTCAACGAGGGATAGAGTTCTAATATGGCTTTTTCGAGAAAAGTAAGGTCCTCCCGCATTTTTTCGACCGGAAGGGGATCTTCTCGCTCAACGATGTCAAGATGGAACTTGCTCTCCACTCCGAACGGCGACAATGGGTCGTCGTTCATATTGTTGGGAAGGCTGACGCCAATCAGCAGCGAAGGCTTACGGATGCCCCTGTAGGAGTATGACAATTGCCCTATGGTGTCGCCTGCAGATATCGTCTGTCCATTCCTAAAATAGTATTCACCCTTGAGTCCCATTATAAATACTTTGCGACCGTCGGCTATTTGGATTCTAATATCCCCAACCAAATACTTGGGATCGATATCTTTGTTCTTTGATGCAATATTGGAGATATTCTCATTCCACGTTTCTTGCAGGGAGATCCCGAATCCTTTCATAAAACCCATGTGGGGAATGTAGGAGATACCAACCGAAATAACTGTTCCGTCGACAGGACATAGCACCACATCGCCTTCCTCGCCACCAATGAAGAGATCACAGCAGTTGAATTCTTTCTCGATGTGGGAATTGGGCGGGCTTACTATTTTTTCGCCTGCCTTGTGGCCTGCCATAGGCCAAAGCCACGTTTGAGCATTAGAAATTGACATTTGAAGCAGGGCGATGAACAACACCATCGCAGACCTGAGCAAGGAACTGTTTCTTTTCATATTGTTAATGGTTTATGGTTATAAAAAGGTGTGTCTTTGTTTTTTTAGAATCAGAGTGCTGATTCAAGGTAGTGGCGGAGCTGGACGGGGGTTACGTCGTGGTATATCTGTCCACCTACGGCATAGGAAATGGCTCCTGTTTCTTCGCTGACGATGACCGAGATAACGTCGAGCTGCTCGGTGACACCGATGGCCGAGCGGTGACGAAGTCCGAGATTGGGGTCAATGCTGTTGTTTGACGATACAGGAAGAATGCATCGGGCAGCAACAACTTGGTTGCCTTTGACAAGGACAGCGCCGTCGTGGAGTGGCGAATTCTTGAAGAAAAGGGTTTCTAGCAATGCCGACGAGACGATGGCGTCAATGCGCTCGCCAGTATTGATGATGTCGTTGACCTCGTTCTGGCGGATGAAAACGATGAGTGCGCCGGTCTTGCTCTGCGACATATGCATGCAAGCCTGGATATAGGGCTCGAGTTCAACACCGTTTTGCTGATCGGACATACGTTTTTTCCAGAAGCGGAAGCGCTTGAGGAAATTGTCGCCGTCTATGGTGGTCTTTGTCCCGACAAGAAGCAGGAAACGGCGTATTTCTGGCTGGAAGACGATGATGAGGAGTATGAGTCCTATGGATATAAACTGCCCGAGTATGGTGGATGTGAGCCGCATACCGAAGAGCGACGAGACTTGCCAGAGTACATAAATGATGACCAATGCCCAAAAAATGCGAAGCACGTTGGTGCCGCGGACGGCTTTGTAAATTTGGTAAGCAAGAAAGGCGACAAGAAAGATGTCGATAATGTCTACAAATGTTATTGTGGGGAGACCTTGCATTTTTTATTTAAAGTTTAAAAGTTATAAGGTTGAGGTTAGTTTTGATATTACTGCGATTGTTTGTTTGGTGGCGCGAACGTCGTGCACTCGGAGCATCTGGGCTCCTTGAAGCAGGGCTGCTGTGTGGAGCGCGACGGTGCCGGTAAAAGCGTCATCGGGAGTAGTGTCAAGAAGTCGGTAAATCATCGACTTGCGCGAGAGAGCGACAAGCAGAGGATTGTTGGGGAAGAACGTGCGGAACTCGCCTATCCTGTTCAGCAGGCGGTAGTTCTGGTCAAGGGTTTTGGAAAAACCGAAACCGGGATCAATAATAACATCGCGGACGCCCATTTCGCGCAGACGGACGTTGAGTTGCGACAGATGCATCACAGCCGATGCAGTTATGTCGTCGGAAGCGTCGCCCGACAGATGTTTGATGCCAGCGGGGTCGTCGACGGTACCGCAGGGGTTGTGCATCAGTATATATGGTGTGCGGAGGTCTGCAACGGTCTTAAACATATCGGGGTCAAAGGCGCCTCCGCTGATGTCGTTGATGATATCGGCACCTGCATCTACGGCCACGCGAGCAGGATGCGAGAAGCAGGTATCGACCGAAATAACTGCGTCGGAAAGCTGTCTACGCACAATGCTTACCGCAGCGGCAAGTCGTTTTGCCTCCTCCTCGGGAGTGAGCATCTGAGCGCCGGGACGGGTGGAAACAGCACCGATGTCAATGATGTCGGCACCCTCTTCAGCCATCTGTATTGCACGCTCAACAATTTGTTTCTCACCCATATAACGACCACCATCGTAGAACGAATCGGGGGTAACGTTGAGTATGCCCATCACCACCGGAGCCTCGTACCGAAACAGACGGTCACCGCAGCAAATTGTGAATGGTATAAAAGAATTATTTTCATTCATAACAATAAAAGAACGACAATAGCGTTGTTTTATTGTTTAAAAAATGATTATGACTCGGACAGAGAAAGAATTTGAGAAAGAAATCAAGTGTTGCAGAGATATTTACGAGAAAAAAACTCGTGACTACGGCACTTCGTGGCGCATATTGCGTCTGCCGTCGCTGACCGACCAGATATTCATCAAGGCAAACCGCATCCGCAGTATTGAGGAAACGGGCGAGAATAAAATTGGCGACGATGTAAAAGGCGAATATGTTGCTATGGTTAACTATGCAGTTATGGCGCTGATACAGCAGGAGTTGGAAACGGAAAATGAGTTGGAGCTGCCGCTGGAGAGGGCTATGGAACTATACGACAAGCATCTTGGACGCACGGTAAAGCTAATGCTTGACAAAAACCACGACTACGGCGAGGCTTGGCGCCAGATGCGTGTTAGTTCGATGACCGACTTGATTTTGATGAAACTGAAACGCATCAAACAGATTGAGGACAACGACGGCAAAACAATCATTTCGGAAGGTGTCGAAGGCGGATATATGGATATCATTAATTATTCGCTCTTCTGCCTGATAAGACTTAACGAATTAAAAGTTGAAGCTTGAGATTCAACAATCACTAATCAACAACAAAATATGATTAAAGAAACCAAAACAAACAAAGTGTTACGCATCATCGCCCGATGGTTTGTGGGCTTGGTGTTCCTTTTTTCAAGCTTTGTGAAGGGCGTCGACCCGATGGGTACCGCCTTTAAAGTGGAAGAATATATGACCGCTTGGAGCATCGGAGGGTTGTCGTTCGAATGGGCGCTGCCACTGGCACCGTTCCTGTCGATGGCGCTTATTACAGCCGAGTTCCTTGTCGGTGTACTGCTGATCACCGGCTCGTTCCGCAAGCTGAGTGCGTGGCTGTTGCTTCTGATGATGGCGTTCTTCACCGTCACCACGCTCATAGATGCTATTACGAACAAGGTTAGCGACTGCGGTTGCTTTGGCGATGCCGTGAAACTGACCAACTGGCAAACTTTCTGGAAAAACATCGTGCTGGATGTACCAACGGTGTTTATCTTCCTTACACGCCGCTGGCCGAGAAAGAAACGTTTTGAAAGAGATATGCTTATCAGTTTGGCTGCAATAGCGGCTATGATTATCTTTGGACTTTACAACATCAACAACGAGCCCGTGCTGGATTTCCGCCCCTGGAAGGTTGGCAACCGGATGATCAAGAACCTCGAAGAGGGTCTTGAGACCACAAATCAGGTAACTTACAAGAATTTAGAAACGGGCGAATTCAGAACGATGGATTCGAAAGAGCTGATGGAATGCTACGCCGCCGATCCTGACTGGGGCAACAAGTGGGAATGGGTAGGCACCAGCACGGTGAGCCCTTACGAAATTGTCGACCCGAAGAACGACAGCGTTGTGTCGTTCCCGATAGAGAATGCCGACGGCGAGGACTACACATTCGACCTGATTGGCGCCACCGACGGCCCTGTGCTGCTCTGCACGATACACCACTTGAAGGATGTGAACGAACGCGGCGTTAAAGCCATCGCCGAGATGAAGCAGAAAGCGATGGACAGCGACATACGTTTCGCGGTAATCAGCAACGCCGAACAGAGCGAGTTGTTGCAGTTCCTTTATGGCAACACGCTGATGGACGTCGAGTACTACTTCGGCGACGAGAAGGCCATCGAGGCTATGATACGCAGCAATCCCGGCTTCGTGCTGATGCAGGACGCTACCGTCAAGGGTAAATGGCATTACAAGAATGTAGAGAAATTAAATTTTTAAATCAATGTTACAGAGAATTCAATCTTTTTATTTAGTTCTGGCACTCGTAGGCATCATAATGCTTTTCCAGTTCCCGATAGCAACTTACACGATGCCAAATATGACCAAAACAGGCGAAATTACCTCCGAACTTCAACTTGTTGGCAAGGATAGCAAGTATATGAACGACACCAACGACATAATGGATATCACCTACATAGGACAGGATCTTGTCCGGCTGAAAGGCGGCTGGGTGCTTATGGTTCTTGCAGGCTTGGTGGGCGTTGTGGCTCTGGCGAGCATATTCCTGTTCAAGAACCGCGTGCTTCAGATGCGCGTCGTTGCCTGCGGCGGCTTGCTTAATATGATTTACATCTTCCTCATCTTCTTCTGGGCAATCAACGGCACAGGCGGCAATGGCGGCTATCTTGGCGCCTTGCAGGATTTGCATATCACCAGCGAGACGATAGCAGTTAATATGTGGACACCGGGAACGATCATCCCTATCGTGACCCTCATCCTGCTCTATCTTGCCCAGCGCGCCATCAAGAAGGACGAGATGAAGGTGCGTGCAGCAGACAGATTGCGCTAATTCAATCAGGAATTAGTAGTTAGGAATAATGAATCATTATGCTTAGGTTAACGTTTAACCAGATAGACCAATTGCCGGAGGTGGCGAAGAGGCTGCTCGCGGAGTTCCCCGACGAACGCTTCTACGCCTTCTTCGGCTCTATGGGTGTGGGCAAAACGACGCTCATCAAGGAAATCTGCGCCCAACTGGGCGTTGAGCAGAACGTCTGCAGCCCCACATTCGCCATCATCAACGAGTATGCCGACCGCGACGGCGAGCCGGTATACCACTTTGATTTCTACCGCCTCAAGAACCTCGACGAGGCTTACGACATCGGCTATGAGGAGTATTTCTATTCCGGCTGCTGGTGCTTCACCGAATGGACCGAGAAGATAGAGCCTCTCTTACCCGACCGCTACCTGCGCATCGACATAGTTGAGCAGAACGGCACCCGCACGCTTACCGCCGATATTGTGGAAGAATAAAACCACTCCTTCCATCATCAATTTACAACCTCTTTTTTTGTGACTTTCTGGCACGAGTTTTTGTGCCAGTGAAATGTTAATTTTTCACTTTTTTGACCGAAAAATTTTAACATTTTTATTTCGTTGATTATCAATATCTAATTTTATACGCTTCTTGTTTTACCCTAGATTTGCTCTGAGTTTTACACTTGTAATAATCTTATTTACATCTTATTATAGTCTACTAAAGTAGAATCAGACAAAAATTTGATAAGAATATGACTAGAATATGATAAGAATATGATATAAGGGAATCATATAGTTACGATAGGAGAAAATTTGGGGAAATTAGGCGTTGAAATGTTAAAATTTAACATTTAACGAAGGGCATTTCGGGCGTAAATCGGGCCGATGGACGGATTGTTGCCGCGAGTATTGTTTTTTTTCGTAATTTTGCAAATTTGAACTATATTTATATAATGGCAAAAACGAAGAATAACATATCTGAAAGCGAGGTACTTGCAAAGCTCGCGGCACAAGCTATAGACAACAAAAAAGGTCTCGATACGGTGATCATAGACCTGCGCGGGGTGCAGTCGGCACCGGCAAGCTTCTTTGTAATCTGCAGCGGCAACGTCCCGTCGCACGTCAGCGCAATATGCGACGGTGTGTTCGAGACCATCAAGAAGGCTACTGGCTACAATCCGCACAAAATAGAGGGCTATGAGAACGCCGAATGGATTCTGATGGATTATTTCGACGTGGTGGTACATATCTTCCTGAAAGACAAACGCGACCACTATCGGCTCGAGCAGCTGTGGGCGGACGGGAAAATTGTGAATTGTGAAAGTTAAATTTTAAATTGTTAAAATGAGCGAGAACGATAACAAAGATAAAAAGCAGAAACTAAACAACCCGTTGAACAAACAGGACGGCAACAAGCCGGGCAACGGCAAGAAGAAAGGCAACGACTGGATTATGTATATCGTCTATGCCATCATCATCCTGTCGCTCGGCGGTGTCTGGATGGGCAGCGGCAACAAGGGCGGCAGCCGCGAAATTGGGTGGCAGAAACTCGACGAGATACTGCGCAAGGGCGACCAGCGCGAGATTGTGGTCGTCGACAAGGAGTATGCCGAGATTTACATCAAGGAGGAGATGCTGAAGAACGACACCGCATACAATGACATTATGCGTGGCGCAAAGGATGTGAAGGATGCCGGCCACTACACCTACAAGTTTATCGACGTTGAAAGTTTCAAGAACGATATCGACAAGATTTCGCAGCAGAACTTTGAGCGCGATACAGCTGGCCTTGCCGACAGCAACGGCTACGTAAGCTCGGAAAGGATAAACCAGCTGCAGCGCAAGAACCACATAGAGCTGAAGAGTCGCGAGAGCGACAAGACGTGGGAGAAGGTGCTCTACTGGTTCGGGCCAATACTGATGCTGGTCTTCTTCTTCGTCATTATGGGCCGCATTACGAGCCGTCAGATGGGCGGCGGCGGTGGCGGAATATTCAGCGTCGGCAAGTCGAAAGCCAAAATGTACGACGGCAAGACGTCGACCAACGTCACCTTCAAGGATGTTGCTGGTTTGGCAGGCGCCAAGGAGGAGGTGATGGAGGTGGTCGATTTCCTGAAGAACCCCAAGAAATATACCGCTTTGGGCGGCAAGATACCCAAAGGCGTGCTGCTGGTAGGTCCTCCGGGTACGGGTAAGACCTTGCTGGCCAAAGCCGTTGCCGGCGAAGCCAATGTGCCTTTCTTCTCGATGTCGGGAAGCGACTTCGTGGAGATGTTTGTGGGCGTGGGCGCTTCGCGTGTGCGCGACCTCTTTGAGGAAGCCAAGAAGAAAGCTCCTTGCATCATATTTATTGACGAGATCGACGCTGTGGGCCGCGCCCGCAGCCGCGGCGGTTTAAGCAACGCCAACGACGAGCGCGAGAACACGCTCAACCAGCTGCTTACGGAGATGGACGGTTTCGG
>DBXH01000043.1:0-311 GCA_002309335.1 Bacteroidales bacterium UBA1217
ATATGTTGATATGTTGATATGTTCTGTGAGAGTGAAAAATATTTAACTCTCATTTTCGTTCTGAAAAAAAGATGTTTTTTATCCGAATTTTCCAAAAATCGTGACAAAAAACTATTGCTTTTCGTCGAAAAAATACACTCTAGGATGTAAAAAGAAGAAATAATTATAATGCAATGGTTGTCAGTGTTTATATATGCACATGGCTTACGTTTCAGACTTAAAAGCGTCGCCGCTGTAAAGAAAAATTTTGCCACAATGCAAAAAGTTTGTATTTTTGCACTCTCATTCGGAAAGATGGCAGAGCGGTCGAA
>DBXH01000043.1:327-50946 GCA_002309335.1 Bacteroidales bacterium UBA1217
GGTTCGAATCCCTCTCTTTCCGCTGATGAAAAGGGAGTTGCCAGATTTATGCTGGCGACTTCTTTTTTTTATATTCCTAACTTTAATTTCTCGCTTTTAACTATATCGTTGTAGTCGCAGAAGCGCACGCCCATCAGTCGAGCCACTTGGTGCAGATGGTTGTCTTCATCGCGCAAAAGACTGAAAATATAGCTCTTACAAGTGGTTCCAAGCAGCACCTCGCGCAATGCGCAGACTTTGTATACTATCTCGTTGAACATCCGATTGCTGTCAACACCTGTCTTGCATTCAATCACATACAGGTGATTGTTCTTGGCGTAGACAACATCAAGCTCGTTGTTGTGCGGCGTTCCCTCGCGGGCAATATGTATTCCTATTGCGATGTCGTCGGGGTCAACCTGATGTTTTACAAGGTGATAAGTGTATTCCTCGAACCATCCGCCTGTTATGTAATCAATCTCCTCTTTGGTCAGTTTGTTCTGTGTTTGCGGGATGAACCTCAGGTGTGTAAGCAGTTCGTTGAGGTGCTCTATTTTCGGATGATAGGAGTATCCGTGATTTACAATCTGATTGATAAAGAAAAACTTACGTTTGCCTCGATAATGCTGGCGAAGTAGCGCTATCGCCTCGTGGTCGTGTGCCGAAAGGCGGTTGTCCACAAAGAGATTGTAGAACATTTTTGTGTAATCCTCGCTCCTTATTGGCTCGTGTGTAGGACTGCTGCTGTCGTTCACCAATCCGTTTACATTCAGCAGCTCGCGCACTTTCATCCTGTGGCGTATGGGCATCACGATGTCGTCGTCATCATAGATGCTGTCGTCGAATATTGTACTGACAATCAGATTCTCTCTCGTTTGGGTGTAATAAAAGTCTGAGTTGAAGCGTGCAAACGACCTTTGTACTGCGAGAGCCATATAACGGGTTCCGCCGGCAAGATTGACAAGATAATGCTCTTCTTTGCTCAGATTCTCGACCAATGTCCTGCAAATCAGTTCGTAGGTATATTCGTCCTCGCGTTTGTTCAGCACTATAGAATCAACCTTATCAGGGTTAAGTTTGAGCAGTTTGATGAAAAAGCCCACCTTGTGGCTGTCAGCTTTGCGGGATACGAAAAGTACACGATCGCCTTCGTGATACATCTCCTTTACAAAGAGATAGAGCGGCAAAGGGTCTTCTGCGTCTATGATGTTGACTATCGTGTTGTTCATTGGATATGGGGTTTGTAGAACTTGATAAATTGAAAGTGCAAAGGTACGAATTTTTTTTATTGTGATAAAATAAACGCTATCCCAACTCTGGGTCAACTCTGGGTTTGCCCATAAATCAAGAATGCGCAAAATGGAGAATGAAAAATGTTTCTTCTTCGGTAATAAAATGGTTGAGTACGCGTTATTGTGATGTCATTATGATAGATACCAATATTTTATACGAGGAATTTAAGAAAAGGTTCGGACGTCAAGGCGTTGCCTATTCAGCTCCTGGACGCATTAATCTGATTGGCGAGCATACCGACTATAACGGCGGTTTCGTATTTCCGGGTGCTGTAGAACAATCGATTACGCTGGTCGTAAGCCCCAACGGAACCAACAAGATCAACGCTTACGCCATGGACTTGCAACTCGGTGCATCGTTCTCAATCGACGACCCCAATGGACCTTTGGATGTTAATATGCGTTATGTTTACGGCGTTGTGCGCGAGATGATTGCCGCTGGCGTTGCAGTCGAAGGTTTCGATGTTGTCTATGGTGGCGATGTGCCTTTGGGTGCCGGTATGAGTTCGTCAGCAGCGTTGGAATGTTGCTTCGCATACGCGTTTAATGACATTTTTGGTGGTGGACGTCTGGACAGGATGACGCTGGCAAAGATTGGCCAAGCCACTGAACACAAGTATGTAGGCGTGATGTGCGGCATTATGGACCAGTTCGCCTCGATGTATGGACGCAAAGGGTCGCTGATGCGGCTCGATTGTCGCAGCGGCGAGTTTGAGTATTATCCTTGGCAGCCAGAGGGTTACCGCTTGGTTCTTATAAACAGCTGCGTGAAGCACGAACTGGTGGGCTCGCCCTACAACGACCGTCGACGCAGCTGCGAACGTGTGGCGCAAATGGCTGGCGTTGAGACCCTGCGCGACTGTACCTGGCAGCAGCTTGAGGAGTTGAGACCCCGCCTCAGCGACGAGGACTATCGCCGCGCACGCTATGTGCTGGGCGAGAAGGACCGCGTGCTGGCGGTGTGTGACGCTCTGCAACGGGGTGATTATGAGACGGTAGGCAGGCAGATGTATATGACGCACGAGGGACTGTCCAAAGACTATGAGGTGAGCTGCGACGAGATTGATTTCCTTGTCGACGAGGCGCGGCTTTCGGGCGTCACCGGCAGCCGCATTATGGGCGGAGGCTTCGGCGGATGCACCATCAACCTCGTTAAAGACGAGCTCTACGATGCCTTCATCAGCGAGGCAGTAAGCCGTTTCGCCGAGAAATTCGGCCACGAGCCCAAGGTCTACGACGTCGTCATCGGCGACGGNNGGCATTGATTGCCAGATTATTCCTGTAGTTATCGGGGACGGCGCAAGAAGGCTTTAAAACAGAGGATTGAGAATGTGGAACGGAAAACTTTTTTCAGGGCATTGTAAAAATAAACGCTGTTTTGTTACACATATAAGCAGAAAACAACTTTTACAGATATGAAGAAAACAATCATCTTGTTCACAATGCTGTTTGTGGCACTGTGTTCAATAAAGGCCAACGGCGACCCGGTGGCCACGCGTTCGGCGATGACTCTGTCGTGTACTCCTGTGGCTGTGCATATTCCTGAGGTTAAGCTTCTTGACGAAAGATGCCGGTTCATCTTGCGCGACGGTTATACGGATGTCGAGGTGCGCTATCTGCTTTGTAACAATTCAAAAAAGGACTTCCACGCTCTGCCTTACGGCTTCCCTATTGATTGGTATGGCGAAGGCAAGGCACGATGGGATATGGATAACTGCATCACAGAGAGTGAGAAAGAGGTAGGATGGCGCGACAATTATGTGCGTAATGTCAGTTTCGTCNNCTGGCTTGGCGAAGGCAAGCCGAGATGGAAGAGCGAGAACTATATCACCGAGAGTCAAGTGGAGCGCGGCTGGCGCGACAGCTATATCCGCAACGTCAGTTTCGTCCTGAACGGGAAGAGCCTCGCCTGGCGCCAATCGGCCGACACGGTGCTTAAGCCGTCGGAGTCTTATATTGATTATTCGTATATTATAGAGTTGGAAGGGTTTTATGATAATGAAGACTCACTCCTTAAACCCGATGTAGATGATTGGGATTATTCGGCTGAACGCACACGCCAACTGGTCGAAAAATATGGCGACAGTATATTGTTGTATACCGATGCCCTTTGCCGCCGTTGGTACTATACGGAGCTTGACATCTCGGCAGGGGAGACGGTGGAACTCGTTGTCCGTTACAGCGTTGAGAACACTACTTTGGGCGGATTGTATGAGAAGGGTCGTGTGTTTCACGTGGGAGCGTTGCAGTATAATCACTTCGCGTATGACTTTTCGCCTGCAGCATACTGGGGCGACGGCAAGGCGCAGCGTTTCAGAGCTTTAGTCGATGATGCAATCGTGAACCCTGAACAGCAGTATGGTCGCTATGAAATTGTTGGTCTTGATATGAAAAGGCAGCGTGAGGGTCTTGTCTACGATGCGCGCGATTTTGATTTTACCACCGCCAAACCTTTGAGAATAAGTTATGTGGCATACGGTGAGAGTGAGGATCTGCCCGCGTTGCTGAGCCGCCGCATTAGTTCCGACAAGTACAACATTTATCTGTCGGGCGGCGTGGCCAAGTATCCGGCTTCCAATCTCGGCGATATGGATCTTGCGACCACGGCGGTGTTGAAAGCCGATGCGAATGGTAACACCAAGATAAGGATAGTGCTGAAGGAACCTATGACCGTCACGGGCGTGTTGATATACAACGGATATACCAAAGACGAAGACACTTATCGCAACAACAGCCTTATCGACAGCCTTGAATATGATGTTGTTTGGGACGGCGAGGGTCCTTTCTACTGGAGCAAGGGTTATTATAGGTATGGTGGCGAAATTTTGCTTCGTGGCAGCAAACCAACGGAGTATACCTGGCAGGGCCTTACCGATGCCGCCATCAGACTTCCGCTTGCCGACATAGAGATGGAGTATGATTTTCCGTGGGAATACGTGCAAGAGCGTCCCAAAGTGAAGGAAATCATCGTCGATGTGCTGAAAGTCAAACCCGGCGCCAAGTACAACGACCTCTGCATCTCGGAAATAATACTGCTGAAGTAGTTTTTTGTCGTTGCCCTGCAATAAAAAGAGATGAGCCTTCGTTATTAATAATAATGAAGAAAGACGAAGACAATTATATCATCATAAAGGGTGCGCGGGTCAACAACTTGAAGAATATTGACGTGCGCATCCCGCGCAACAAGCTGGTTGTTATCACCGGTTTGAGCGGCAGCGGCAAGTCGTCGCTGGCGTTTGATACTTTATATGCTGAGGGCCAACGCCGTTATGTAGAGAGTCTTAGCAGTTATGCCCGCCAGTTTATGGGACGTATGCGTAAACCTGATGTTGACTACATTCTTGGTGTGGCTCCCGCTATCGCCATCGAACAGAAGGTGAATACGTCTAATCCGCGCTCGACGGTGGGCACTTCGACCGAGATTTATGAGTATCTGAAACTATTGTTTGCCCGCATTGGCCGTACTTTTTCGCCCGTCTCTGGTGTCGAGGTGAAGCGTCATAGTGTAGACGATGTTGTAGAGTTCATTTATTCCTGTCCCGAGGACGAGCGGATTATGCTGTTTGCCCCGCTTGAGGTGACAAAAGAGCGTCCGCTCAAGGCTCAGTTGGAAATTCTTAAGCAGGAAGGTTTTATGCGTGTGTCGATAGCTGGCACGATATTGAAGATTGAGGATTTTTTGCCCGTATGCAACGATAAGGAGACGTATAGCGACCCGATGCTGCTGGTTGACCGCATTGCGATAAAGCACGGCGACGATGACCAGTTGGCGCGAGTGGGGGAGTCGGTTGAGACGGCTTTCTTTGAAGGACGTGGTGCTTGTGTTGTGGAACGCAGTGTGCTCGCGGAGAACGTTGAGCGTTATCAGTTCTCGAATAGATTTGAGGCTGATGGGATGAGTTTTGAGAAGCCTAATCCCAACTTCTTCAGTTTCAATAATCCATATGGAGCTTGCCCTCGCTGTCAAGGTTACGGCAGCGTTATCGGCATAGATGAGAATATTGTTGTTCCGAACAAACAACTCTCTATATATGAAGATGCTGTGGTGTGCTGGAAAGGTGAGAAGATGTCGGAATGGAAATCGCATTTTATCAAGCTTTCGCCAAAACTTGATTTCCCGATACATACACCCTATTGCGATTTGACCGACAAGGAACGCGACCTTCTTTGGAACGGAGACGGGAAAGGTTGGGAAGGTATTAATGGTTTCTTTGAATGGATTGAGTCGCAGAGTTATAAGATTCAATACCGCGTTATGCTGGCGCGTTATCGCGGCAAGACGGTATGCCCGGATTGCAAGGGTACTCGCTTGCGGAAGGACGCGCAATATGTGAAGGTTTGCGGCAAATCAATTGGAGAATTAGCCGATATGCCTGTTAAAGAGTTGGCGGAGTTTCTGAACAATATGGAACTTACCGACTATGAACTGAAGTTGACCGATCGAATCCGTAAGGAGTTGAACAACCGTGTGGGTTATCTTATGGAGGTTGGATTGGGTTATCTTACGCTTAGCCGTCAGTCGAATACTCTGAGCGGTGGCGAGAGCCAACGTATCAATCTGGCTACATCGCTGGGTAGCTCGTTGGTTGGGTCAATGTATATTCTCGACGAACCATCGATAGGCTTGCACTCGCGCGATACAGACCAACTGATAGCTGTATTGAAAAATCTTCGCGATTTGGGCAATACGGTTATTGTTGTAGAGCACGATGAGGAAATTATTCGTGCTGCCGACTATATAATAGACATTGGCCCTGAAGCAGGTAGGCTTGGCGGCGAGGTGGTTATGGAAATTGAAAATTCAAAACTGAAAATTGAGAATTCACAAATCGTCAATTCTGCAATTAATATTGAGCGATCGCTAACAGCGCAGTATCTGCTCGGTCAGCGTAAGATTGAGATTCCAAAGCATCGCCGCATATGGCGCGACAAGATTATACTGACTGGCGCCTATTGCAACAATTTGAAAAATATAAACGTTGAGATTCCGCTGAACGTCTTCACCGTAGTTACGGGAGTGTCCGGTTCTGGAAAGACGAGCTTGGTGAAATATGTTTTTTATGATATTCTTCAAAAGCGTTTTGAAGGTAATTATGAGTATGTTGGCAAATGCCGTTCGGTAGGTGGCGATTTGAACCGTCTGTCGGGCGTGGAGTTGGTCGATCAGAATCCGATTGGTCGCTCAACACGCAGCAATCCAGCTACATATATCAAGGCATACGATGAGATACGCCAGCTTTATGCTATGCAGCCTTTGGCGAAGAGTCGTGGGTATAAGCCGGGGTATTTCTCGTTCAATGTTGAGGGCGGACGTTGTGAGACTTGCCAAGGTGAGGGCTATGTGACTATAGGTATGCAGTTTATGGCCGACGTGCATCTTGTATGCGAAGAGTGTCACGGAACTCGTTTTCAAGGCGAGACACTTGAAATACTCTATCACGGCAAAAATATTAGCGAGGTGCTTGATATGACAGTCGACCAGGCAGTTGATTTCTTTTCGCCAAATGAAGCAGAGGCTCCTTATAAGCTTTTATGCAAACAGATTATTAGTCGCTTGCAGCCGTTGCGTGATGTGGGTCTTGGTTATTTGAAACTGGGTCAGAGTTCGAGTTCGCTCAGCGGAGGTGAAGCACAGCGCATCAAATTGGCTTCGTTTCTGACTCAGGGCGCAAGCGGCAAACCGCTGTTGTTTATCTTCGATGAACCGTCGACAGGATTGCATTTTCACGATATTCAGAAACTGTTGACCTCTTTCAATACGTTGGTTGCCAGCGGCCACAGCGTGGTGGTGATTGAGCATCATCCCGACATTATCAAGCAGGCCGACTGGATAATAGATATGGGGCCCGAAGGCGGTAAGGAAGGCGGTAACGTGGTTTTTGCCGGTACGCCAGAAAACTTGCTAAAATGCAAAGAGTCATATACAGCAAAATACTTGAAACCAAAATTTGAATAGATTTTATTATATGAGCGATAATACAGAAAATAAGGATTTTAATAAACTTCTGAAAGCTATTCGATGTGCTGCCAACATAGGTCTTTGGGGTAGTTTGCTACTTTTAGCGTTGACGATTGCCGAGCATTATCTTGACCGATATGTGTGGCTAAGGACGATTGTTATGGATGAATACTCGCGACATAAGCTGTTGATTATAGGCTTAATAATGGTTGTTGCTGATGTGGCTGCTGTACTCCTTACAATCCGCAAGGATGTTCCGCGTCTGCGTCAGCTGGAGGATATCGAGCTCAAGTTGAAACGTTACAAAAGCCTTGTGCAAATGATCTATTTGGGGACACTATTCATTGTTTTGTCGGTGTGTGTCATTATTGTCGTAACGCACGAGAATACATTGATTATGGTGCTACTGTTGCTTTTTGTGGCTCTGATGCTGAATTTTCCGAATATGTACAAGATGAAGACCGACCTTGGATTGAACGACGATGAGATGAAGTCCCTTTTTGGTGACAAATACATAAAATAAGATGGGAAAAGGAAATATCAAGGATACGATTTGCGCTGTTAGTACGCCTACCGGAGTCGGCGGAATAGCTGTTATTAGGTTGTCGGGAATGGAAGCTAAACGGATGGCAGAAAGTTGTCTGAAGACTCCATCGAATAAATCTGTCATACTGAAAAACCGCAATGCAAAGTTCGTTGTGTTTTATGACGGGGATGCGATGCTCGATGAGCTTGTGGCGACATATTTTGCTGCACCTCATTCATATACGGGAGAGGACGTTGTGGAGTTTTCCTGTCATGGGTCGACTTATATTCAGCAACGCATCTTGCAAATACTCATTGGCTTTGGTGCAAGATTGGCAGAGGCGGGTGAGTTTACTTTAAGGGCATTTTTGAATGGTCGTCTCGATTTGTCGCAAGCAGAGGCTGTTGCCGACCTTATCGACTCACAGTCGCAGATAGCCCATCATTTGGCTGTCAGCCAAATGCGGGGTGGATACGCAAAAGAATTGGAACAACTCAGGCAAGAATTGATCGACACTACGGCGTTGCTGGAACTGGAACTGGATTTCAGCGAGGAGGATTTGGAATTTGCCAATCGTGAGCGGCTTATGGATATGGTGGTGGAATTGTATTCCAAGGTTAAACGGTTGTCTGATTCGTTTCAAACGGGCAATGCTATCAAAAATGGCATCCCGGTTGCTATTGTTGGTCGCCCTAATGTGGGAAAATCTACGCTTCTCAATGCGTTACTCAATGAAGATCGCGCTATTGTTAGCGATACACCTGGCACTACGCGTGACACCATAGAGGACAGTTTTTTTGTCGACGGGATTGAGTTCCGCATTATTGATACAGCTGGTCTTCGCGACAGCGACGACCCATTAGAGAAAATGGGTATAGAACGCACATACAAGGCGTTGGAGAAGTCTTCGATAATATTGTTGCTTCACGATTCCCAGCTTCCTTTCGAGGAGTTTAAGGACGATATCGAAGCCCTGGCAAATCATTGTCATATAGATAAAACAATACTTTTGGTTCACACCAAATGCGACCTCTGCAAACCTGATATTGATAGAGGTTTAATGACTGCTGCCAAAAATGGCAAAGGTGTTGAGGAGATTAAACGCTTCTTGGTGAAGACTGTACGCGAAAAGATATTGAAGAATACCGATGTGCTGCTCACAAATGCCCGTCATTATGAGGCTATGAACAAGGTGCTTGCCGCTCTTTACGAGGTGCGCAAGGGAATGGAGGCGGATCTAACGCCCGACCTTTTGGTTATTGATATGCGTGATGCACTATACCATCTCGGAACCATCACTGGCAAAGTTAGTTCCGACGATGTACTTTCGTCCGTCTTCAGCCGATTCTGCGTCGGAAAGTAGTTGGTGCTTGTTTTTGCTAGTTTATCTTCTTATAATCTTGCGAGTTGCTGTGCCATTGGGTGTGATAGCCTGCAGCAGGAATACACCTTGCGAAGGCAGTTGCAGTTCTGTTTCACCGGTGGCGTTGGCAACAGTCTTAATTAGACGTCCGTCGGAACTATAGATATTCAGTTCGGCGGCCGTGTTGTCTGGAAGGATCACAACGCAACGACCATTGGTAGGGTTGGGATATACTGACATTGGGAATGCATCTACCTCGTCGATGCTGACGGTGGCGGTGGTGAAATATATCCAACGTTCGTCGCCGTAGTTTTGGTCTCCGCAATATGAGCGGACAGCCACTGTGTAATTTGTGTTGGGCCTTAATGGCGGCATATTGTATTGGGGTTCGCTCACCTCGGCGTAGCTTCCGTTGTTCGACCCTGTAATGCCGTAATCCACTACCCAGTGTTGCGTGTCGGTGGTGTCGCTCCAGGTAATTCTGTAGCCTTCAATATTGCCGTCGTAATTGACGGAAATACTGTCGTCCGAAACGGTCAAGTTGTTCACCTTGGCGCAGAAGGTGTGGTAGTGGATGGAGTCCCACTCGCCGTAGGTGTCGTTGTCGCACACTGAGCGTACATAAAAATCATACCAGGTATTGGGCTGGAGAATGCCCTGTTCTTCAAGTTCGTAGATGGCAAAACTGCATTCGTTGGAGATGGCTGTGATGCCGTTGCCGAGCGTAAAGCCCTGCGGGCCATATTCAACCTCCCAGTGGTCGGGTTGCGAACTGCCCAACCATTCCAATACATATTCAGGGAATGCATCATAAACCACATTGACGGCTTCCATCCATAGCACACTAGCGCAACTGTCGGTCTCGACAACAGACGTTGTGTCCAACAGCAGATTCAGATTGTCCACACACAGATACGAGCCGTGTGCCCTGTTGTTGTTGGCCGAAGAGACAAGCAGCACTATCAACGAGTCGGGTTCCTGCTCAGCAAAACTGGGGTCCAACTCGTGCAGCGACTGGTATTCCACAGTAAAGGGTGTATAGTTTGAAATGTCGGTCAATGCTATGTTGATTCCGCCGCCAACTACCTCTCGCTGCTGGGTAGTCGTATTATAGCGCGTTCCGAGCATAATAACGCCACCATTGTCGGCACTTTCGCCCGAGTTGTACTTATAGTAGCCGTTCAGTTGCGAAGGAGTGTAGCCGCCCAAATCTATGCCGCCGGTTATGAAGTTGTTTACGTCCATAGATGCCATAGGTCTAAGAATGCTCATAAGGCTGTCTGTGTTGGCAAGCACCGTGGTGACGAGGGGCATCAGGCTGTCGACGTTGACTGCGCCGGTGGATAGAATGCTCGGGAACACCGTTTGTGTCAGCATCGGGTCGAGCTGCGACGAGGCCATTACATAAACTAATCCCGACACTATGTCACTAAGCATAAAGGTCTCAAGTTTAACGGCTTTGTTGCCGTCAGGTACGGAGCCTGTTTCCTGGCTGATCTTGATCAGAGGCAGCAAGGTGTTGACATTGATTGTGCTGCCGTAAACAGAGAATGACTCATTGACGGGATATGCCAGATAGTCCCATCCCGTCGGGGTGGAGTAGGCCTCGTATACGGGCAAGTTCATACCCATCATTGAGACGTTGTAGCCCGTGTGCGACGTCCATTGCTCGAAACTGCCACAAGGCACAGGCATACTGATTTGCGATTGGATAGTGCCCTGCATCAGGCAGAGGACAGCGACAAGTGATAATATTCTTTTCATTATAGGTATAATGTGTTTGCTTTCATTTACTGATTAGCATACTGCACCACCTCGTCGTGGAAGAACTCGAGCTGGATGCCTGCTTGGCGGAACATCTCCTCGCTCTCTTGGCCGCAGTGGTATTTGTATTCGCACACCACGCGCTTGATGCCGCAGTTTATGATAAGCATAGCGCAGGTGCGGCAGGGAGTCATTCGGCAATAAAGAGTGGCACCGTCAAGCGATATTCCCCTTCGGGCAGCTTGGCAGATGGCATTCTGCTCAGCGTGAACGGTGCGGACACAATGGTTGCTTATGGTTCCGTCAGGATTGATGGTTTTGTGGAACAGGTGTCCCACCTCGTCGCAATGTGGCAGACCTGTTGGAGAACCTACATAGCCCGTTACCAGCAGCTGACGGTCTTTGACAATGACGCAACCCGAGCGGCCTCGGTCGCATGTGGCGCGTTTGGCTGCGGTATCGGCAAGTTCCATAAAATACTCATCCCATGAAGGGCGGTGATAAAGTATCTTGGATAGTACATCCTCAACCTGCTTGTTCAATTCCTCGATTGTACCGCCGTTGTCAAAACGAAAGTCGGCTTGGCTGATGCATACGCTGAGATTCTGCTTGTTAGGGTCGTTGCTGGTCATTTCGCGCTGTTCGTTGGCGATAAAGGTATCGTAATCGATGTGGTCAGTTTCCGAGCCGCGAAGCACAGCTCGTTCGTAGCGAACCTTGGGATCGGCATCGACGGCAAAGAGGTAGAAATTAGGCTTGCCGCGAAGTGCGCTAACCTCGCCTGGGGTGCGTACACTTTCAATAATGCAGTTGCATCCGGATGCTTGAGCCTGTTCGTAAAGCTGTTCGACAATCCAAGACGGGGTATGCTGAGCGCGAAGGTCATTGCCGACAAGTGTCATACTGTCGCGGTTGACAGGCAAGTTGCGGCGTTTGATTTCTTCGGTGATGAAAGCACGGACAGAATAATGAACAAATCCGCGTTGTTTGACAAGATAGTCGACGATGGTGCCTTTGCCTGCACCTAGTGTTCCAGTAATGCCTATGGTAATCATAATGTTGTGTTCTTTTAAAAAAAATATAACGCTCTTTTTTATTAAATATTGTATGCTCCTTTTCTATTCTTTTATTTTTGTCCTAAAGTAGACTTGACTCTATCCCAACTCTGGGTCAACTCTGGGTCAACTCTGGGTCAACGCTGTCTCAACGTTGGATTGACGTTATCCCGAAAAACCGGAAAAGAAAGTGGATAGTTATTAACAAGATTTATGAATAACTATTTTGTTTTTATAGTTATATATTGGAAATAATATGTACTTTTGTATCTAATTCTGAAATATAATATTTACAATAAAATACTGAAAACTACATTATTAATCAAATTTATCAAAAAGATGAAAAAAGTATTTACATTGTTTGTAGCCATGCTTATGCTTGGCTCGGTCAGTTTCGCTCAGACTTTCAGAGTGAATCCTGACAAGCCGCTCACTCGCGGTCAAAAAACTCAGCTCGTCGCGCAGAAAGCTGAAAAGCAACTCACAACGCGGCCGACTATAACAACCCCCAAGGCAGCTGGCGACACAGTCTCCAACTTCCCTTGGACCGAAGGCTTTGAAAGCGGTACCACTCCTGCCGGTTTCACCTTCATCGACGCTGACAACGACAACTACACTTGGGAAGTCTACAATTTCGGTACCACAGAAGCCGGACACAATAACAGCGACTATGTCGTAACCTCGGCATCATACATCAACAATGTCGGTGCCCTGACTCCCGACAACTGGATGGTTCTGCCTTCTTTCAGTCTTCCTGCAGGTAGCGATTATGAACTGACTTGGTATGAAAAAGGCCAGGACGCCAACTATGCCCTTGAGAACTACAGCGTCTATATCAGTACTACAGGCCGTGCTGTCTCGAACTTTACAGCTACCACTGCTGTCTATACCGGCACTTCTACAAGCGCTTGGGTTAAGAGAACTGTCAGTCTGGCCACCTATGCCGGTCAGACCATCCACGTCGCTTTCCGCCACCACAATATCACGGATATGTACTATCTTGACATCGACGACATCCGCGTCGGCGCTGCCGGAGTCCCCGAAATCAGCATCAACGGCTCGGCAATCGCTCTGATGAACCAACCCGCCCACTTCAGCGCTAACACCAATGCCACCACCGTTGCTTGGTATGTGGATGGCAACGTTCAGAGCTCGACCGGCATCAATTTGGACTATACCTTCACTACCGCCGGTGCGCACCAGGTTGTTGCCACCGCCACCAACACATTCGGATCAGCATCAGACACTCTTGATGTAACAGTCGTTGACTGCGGCACCGCCATCAGCACTTTCCCCTACACTGAAACCTTCGAGGCCGAGAACCCCTGCTGGACCTTTGTTAGCGCCGATGACGCTAATGACGATAACGTCGGTATTACCAGCGAGGAAGCACATCAAGGCAACTATTCATACGTATTGAGCAGCTACGCAAGTGCCGACGATTACAACCAGTTCCTTATCACTCCCGAGATCTCTCTGCCCAGCACCGGCCAATATATGGTCAAGTTCTGGTACATGGGTTATAGATCAAGCGACGCTTTCCGCGTTAAAGTTTCAAGTACAACCAACGACACCGCCGCTTTCACCACCGTTCTTGCTGACTACCCGACGGTCGCTACCGATTGGACCGAGGTCGCTTTTGTTCTGCCTAACAATGCAAAATATATTGCCATCAACTACTATGGTGACTATGCCTATTATCTCTATGTAGATGATTTTTCGATTGAAGAAATGGGCGCTCCGAGTGTTAGCGTCAGCGGTCCCGAGAGTGTAGGTACTGGCAATGAGGCCACTTTCACAGCTACTGCAAACCTGGCTGAAAGCCTCCAGTGGTATATTGACGGCGTTGCCGATGCCACCACCGATGTTATGACAACCATCTTCACCACCGTGGGCAACCACACAGTTGTCTGCACCGCAACCAACATTATGGGTTCGGCCAGCGACACTATAATTGTCGATGTGTTCAGCTGCGACGGCATCACCATCCCCTACGCTCCCGATTTCAGCGACGGCTTCGGCTGCTGGACCAATGTCAGCGACTCGACCGAGGATATGGGCTGGATTCCCAGCGTTGATGCTTTCGAGTCGGATCCTGTTGGTCAGGTTATTTCTATGTCGGCCCAGTCGTTCTTCGGTATGATGTTCGATGTTCCTGTCGACAACTGGATGACCAGCCCGCTTATCGAAATGCCCGCCACCGGCACATATGAGGTTGCTTGGCAGGTGAAACCCTTTGAACCGGAATATGCCGGAGACCACTATGGCGTTTATCTCATTCAAGGCGCTCAGAAGACCCTTCTCTTTGAGGAGACCCTCAATAGCGATATGACTGATTTCGTTCAGCGCGTTGCCGCTATCCCCGGCACCGTTACCGGTGACTTCCGCGTTGCTTTCCGTCACTTCAACAGCGAAGGTGGCTATGTTATCATCCTCGATAATATCCAGCTCCGTGCCCTCTCTGCTCCTATCGTAACCATCAGCGGTCCTGCAAGTGTGATGGTTGGTAACACCGTTACCTACACCGCCGACTGCAGCAACGCCGACAGCTATGCTTGGACCATCGACGGCGTAGCTCAGACAAGCACCACCAATACTGTTGAGGCTACCTTCACCACCGCTGGCGACCACACTGTCGCTGTTGCCGCTACCAATACCATCGGTACCACCAATGCTACCAAAACTGTCAATGCTTACACTTGCGATCCTATCACTGAATTCCCGTGGGTTGAAAGCTTCGAGGGCGATATGGGCTGCTGGCAGTTCGTCACCAACTCGAGCGACAACGGCTTTGTCCTCTATCAGGGCGAATATGCTCAGTATGCAAATTCTGGCAGTAGCCTTGTTGTAGGTGCATACAATGATTATATGGATGTCGATGCTTGGCTTATCTCTCCTGAACTGCAACTTCCCTCCAATGCTCCGGACCTGAATGTCAGTTGGTATGTTACTCTGTCGGAATATGATGGTATCGTTAATACCTATGAGGTCCTGGTTTCTACTACTGGAAGCAACCCCAGCAACTTCAATACTCAGATCTTTGAAGAGACTGGTGCTACTGACGGTTATGTCCGTCGCACTGCTTCGTTGGCCAACTATGCCGGCCAGACTATCCGCATCGCTTTCCACAACATCTCAGCAATGGGTGGCGACGTTATGTTCTTGGATGACATTAGCGTTCAGGATCAGATTGTCGGTATCGACGAGGCTAACGAGATCAACCTGGCTGTCTATCCCAACCCCGTCAACAATGTTGTTAACGTTATGGGCGACGGCATTGAGACTGTCCAAATTATTGATGTCAACGGCCGTACCGTTATGACTGCCAATGCTGGCAGCATCAACATCAGCGGCCTTGCCAATGGCGTATACTTCGTCCGCGCAATCACCGCCAACGGTATTGCAGTACAGAAGATTGTCAAGAAGTAAGTTGGATTGACCGCTTCATAAAATACAGGGCTGCCCGTCGGGCAGCCCTGTATTTTTATTTGAGGTAATAAGTAGTAAGCATATGAGCCTTGCTATTTCAGCCTGACACAAGGCAGTCGTCAAGGGCGCGTTCTATCTGTTCTGTGTCAAGGTGCTGACCTATAAAGACAAGTTTCTGCATACGGTCTCCGTAGTAGTCGTCCCAGTCGCGGCGTAGTTGGGCGTCGCGCCGCAGAGCCTGTTGCAGTTCGTCATCTGGCATCGTGGCAAACCAGCGCCCGGCATCGCGCAAGCTAACCTGCTTGCCTGCCTGCTCAAATATGTAGCACACGTCCTGTTCGTCATCGAAATAGCAGATGCCTTTGGCGCGGATTATTCCCTTGGGCCATTGGTGTGCAATGAAATTGTCAAATCTACCGAGGTCGAAGGCACGGCGACGGTAGTAGACGTATGTGCCTATGCCGTATTCCTCTGCCTCGCCCTCGTCGTCGTGATGATGGTGATGATGATTTTCGTCTTCATCATCGTCGTCATCGTGGTGGTGATGTATGTCGGCTCCGGATTCTACTTCCTGAATCCAAGTGGCCGATGTTGCAACTGCGTCAAAGTCGAACATCTTGGTGTTGAGGATGCGGTCGAAGTCTACATCTCCATAGTTGCAGTCGATGACGTCGGCTTTGGGCTGCAGGGTGCGGACAATCTGGCGTATGCGTCCCAACTCGTCGGGTGTAACGTCGTCGGCTTTGTTTAGCAGTACTATGTTACAGAATTCAATTTGCTGGATAACCAGGTTCTCAATATCCTCTTCGCCAATATTGGGGCGCTTGAGGAGCAGTCCACCCTCGAACTCGTCACGCATACGCAGTGCGTCGACAACAGTGACAATGCAGTCGAGATGCGGCAATACATTAAAGCCCGTAGCCATCTGTGGTATGGCTGTGATTGTCTGTGCAATGGGTTCTGGCTCACAGATGCCGCTGGCTTCGATGACTATGTAGTCGAAGCGTTGTGTATTGCATATATCGCGCATTTGGTTTACGAGGTCGCTCTTCAGCGTACAGCAAATGCATCCGTTCTGAAGGGCCACAAGGCTGTCGTCTGTTTGGTTCACTATGCCGCCCTGCTGTATAAGGGTCGCGTCTATATTCACCTCACCTATATCATTGACAATCACGGCGAAGTGTATGCCACGGTTGTTGGTAAGTATGCGATTGAGCAATGTGGTCTTGCCGCTGCCCAGGAAGCCTGTCAGCAGTAGTACAGGTGTCTCTTTACCCATTGTATTAGCATTTAAACTTGTACTCCAACTTGGAGAGATCCTCGTTGGCCTTTACTATTTTCTTTTTCAGGCCTGTTTTGTAGACCACTAGCTTCTGCATTAGTGCGTCGTCGCTCTGGGCAAGGATTTGCATAGCCAAGATGGCGGCGTTTTGGGCACCGTTGATGGCTACTGTTGCTACCGGGATTCCCGGAGGCATCTGAAGGATGGCCAATGTTGCGTCGAGGCCTTCAAGGCAGGAACCTTTGATTGGGACTCCGATGACAGGTATAGGAGTTTCTGCGGCTATGACGCCAGGCAAAGCGGCAGCCATACCGGCACCAGCGATGATAACTTTTATACCACGGCCTTGGGCGTTGCGTGCGAATTCGCTGACCTCGGCAGGGGTGCGGTGGGCGGAGAGGGCATTGACCTCGAAGGGTATCTCCATCTCCTCAAAGAACTGGCAGGCTTTTTCCATAACCGGCAGGTCACTGGTGCTGCCCATAATGATGCTGACTAAAGGGAACATAGTGTTATTGCTTTATTTTGTTATTGTTTTGCTTGTCTTTCGGGATATAAGATAGCCAAGGACAAGGGTGACAGATATAATAATCAGAGGAAACATACAGCCGATAAACAATGATATCCTGTTGTTGCCATCGTCAAACAGGAACATAATCAATGCTATAAAGGTTAAAATGCTGAACCAAACTATGGCGCTCGCGATGAGTCGCCACAGGGTGCCCCAAAACTTATAGCCGAACAGTTGCCGATAGGTGATGTAGTAGTATAAAGGGATAAGCATTACCAGCCATTCAGACAGATGACTCAATAATACGCAGATAAGCATCAGCGAACTCATAAAAATCTGAATGAAGGCACTTTCGGGCAGGGAGTGACGGGTGTTGATGGGCGCGAAATGAAAAAGAATCCACGTGGGGATAATCATTATCATAGTAACAGACATCATACCCCAAGCAGGATGATTTTTGAGCCAGCCAGACACATATTCCAGAACAGGGGCGCCCTGTATCGTAACGTTGGCATCGCTGCCAGAACCTAAAATGTTTATTATGATGACGTAGATGACGGCTACGGCGAACAGCGTGTTGAGAGGCGGCTGGCAAACACGTCTGCGTCCATTGATGAATTCGCCGATGAGGTAGCCGGGTCGCCACAGCAGTTGCCACAAGGTGATTGGCAGCGAACGGGAGTCCATATTCAGGACATTCAAAATGCTTCGTCCGACGGAACGCCAGGTGATACGGCCCTCATTGCCGCTCTGACCGCAGACAGGGCAGAAGTTACCTGTATACTCGTGACCGCAGTTGGCACAGCAATGACTGCCGAGATTCTGGTCGGAATACTGGCGTGGCTTTTTTTGCCAGGTGCGGAAACGGGCAACAGCTTCTCTCAGGTTCATAACTTAGAAGATTAGCGACAGAAGGACATAGAGCCAGTGGGCGGCGATGCCGGCACAGAGGCCACCAACGGTGTGGGCTCCGATGGCTTTACCGATGAGTTTACGGTAGCCGAGGCTGTCGAGCATGGCGGTGTGAGTGCTCAAGTATCCGCTCCAGCACATACCCATAGCGGTGAAAACGGCTATGGCGTTGTTGTTGATAATACCTGTCTCAATAAACGTGGGTACTAGACCTATAGCAGCACCTACAGCACCGAGGGCGGTGATGGGAAACGACACAAGTGCACCGCTTTTGAAGCCGAAAAGCCAAAAGAACACTACGTTAACTTTATCAGCAAGCCAAGTGATGACAGGCACACCTTCGTAGGCGGCACCTGTGTATTCGCCATTGGCGCCAGCAGGACCGAAAGTGAGCATCATTACGATGGTCGAAATACAAAGTACGCCAGGTATAATGGCTACGCCAATACCTACTCCGCTTTTGCCACCATCAAGCATAGCGTTTAGGAAACGTTGAAACACAGAACCTTCACTCTTGAATGAAATGTTTTGTTCGGTACCTTCCTCTTCGGTGACAGGAGTGTCGAGTTCAGGATAGCTTTTTAGCGTAAAGTGCTGCATCAGGCGGGTGCTAACTATGCTGCCAATTACTGCGCCGAGAAGTCCCACAAGAGCACCGCCTCCAAAGCCTTTGCCAGTCATAAAAGCTATGACAACAAGACCCATACCAAAGGCTGTACCGAAGTTTGTGAGGCTTACTAGCTGGTATTTCTTGAAATAACGTGCAAAGTTGTTGTCCTTGGCCAGCGAGATAATGGCTGGATTGTCGCTGAGGAAAGTCATCACAGCACCAAGAGCGGCTACACCAGGCAGGTTGTAGAGGGGCTTCATCAAAGGACGTAGGATATTCTCCATCAGTCGAACTACGCCAAACTCTGTGAACATCTTGCTTATAGCTCCCATTAGGACGCATATTGCCATAATGTAGAATACCGTCTCAAGCAGCAGATGGTATGCTGTCTGCATAAAGGTGTTGAGCATATTTGGCAACGTCATTTTAAAGGCCAACAGCCCAAAAAAGGCGAAGAAAATGACTAAGAAAAAAAGAGCCTCAAAACTACGTAATGTAGTGAATTTAAATCGGCTGGGTTTCTTGCTCTCTGTTTTCAGTTCTCCGTTTTCAGTTCTTTCGTGATGGCGAAAGACCTCAAAAGGATTAAGCACAGAAAGAAGACTATGCTTTTTGTTGCTATTGTCGTCCATGGTTTTAAGTTTAAAGAGTTATTAGGTGATGTTTGTTTAACCAGAATATATCCTGAATAGGTTGCTTTACAATCCACGTTCCATAAACATACGATGTATGTTCATATGCCATGTGATTCCTATATTGGCGGTAACAGTATTGGTTCGGAACAATTCGGTGCTGGCTAAGTCCTCAATGCTGTTGTGGCTGTATGATAGGACACCATGTAGACGTACATCCTTGCAGAATGAAGGATTATACTCAAATCCGAAGCCATATTTTGAGATTCTGCTGCCAGGAAGTATCAGGCAGTCTAAATTGTTTAAATTTAAAAAGTCTGTCTCGGAAAGATTCTGCTCATAAGACCCTTTGCCATAGATGTTGAAGTCGTCGGTAAGGTGGAAATTGAAGCAGATTACGGCAGCAAAGTTTTTGCCCCAGTCGTCGGCTGCAAGGGCGTGATGGATAAGGTCGACATAAAGATCCCAACGATCGTATATAAGTTTGTTACCCAGTGCGATATAGTTCATATATCCGTGGTCGGGTCGCTCAAACATATTGACAGAATAGAGTGTGTTGAAATGACCGAATTTGCCCGACCAGAAAAGGCTGTAAGCCAGCAGACCTGTGCGCCATTCAGCACCAAGTCCAGTACCAAGCGCAGCACCATAGTATACGTATGGCGAGTTTGCAATCTGTGCCAGCAGCATATGGTTGCCATCGTCGCTCTTATATGCCGCTGCTCCACCGAGCTGGAAACAATAAAAATTATCCCAGTAGTTGGTGCTGAAAAGTACGTCGATAGGAGCTGCATCATACTCAAATCCTCCCACAGCCAATGCGTCCTTGCCCAAACGGAACATCCAGTTCTTGGTCGGATGATAGGTGAGGTAGAGGAAATCTGTGTTGTCAAACAGCGACACATGGCCAGGTTGTGCTATTATACGCTGGCGGAAGAAATAGCTGAATTTGTCGTTCAAGTCACCGCCCACCACAAAGTTAAAATACTTGCCGTGAAAACCATAGGGATTGCTGGTAGTAGTTGCATTGGTCATCGTATCCCATACCTCGTTATGGAAATAGTCGAAATCGGCACGTGCCTCAAGGCGTATCTGTGTGAATACAGGTGAGAAAACCACCTGGGCGTTGGCTTGGCTTGCTAAAAAGAATGCCGCAGCCAATAAGAAAGTCTTTGTTAGTCGTTTTGTTTTCAATGTATTATTATTTTAATTGTAGACATAATTTGTCTGCAAAAATACAAATGTTTGTCCGATTGTCAAAAAAAAGATTCAAAAAAACTACACGAACGAAAAAAAAATACTATCTTTGCCATCAGAATAAAATACAATAATTATGCGTAATATTAGTACAATCAAGACTTTATGTCTGTTGGCGGCATTCATTTCCGTCGGTTTTGGCGCAAATGCGCAGCTCACTCATCTCGAGCAGTCTATTTATTTGAATTTTAACCTCCCGACAGCCCAGTTCAACGATGATGTGGATGTTAACGCTTTGAACGGCCAGATCCCTATGACCCGTTTCAATGCAGGTAAGGATGCTATCTTTGGCTTTGGACTTGGCTATCGCGTATCCTATCGTTTTGACGTCGGTTTTGGCGAGGTATCGCCCTATTTGCACGGTGATTTCCAGTGGAACCGTGTAAGCGGCGATATGCGTGAAAAATATATGAATGCAGGTGACGGTAGTGCACCCAATTATTTTAATATTCCTCTCTATGTTGGCGTAAACTACCGCTATCAGCTCACTGAAATCTTCACTCCTTTTGCTGAGTTTGGTATCGGCCCTGACTTCTTTTTCATCACCAAGGAAAGCGGCAAAATTAATGCACCCGCCGTCGGCACCCCGGGCGATCCCGGCTATGTTGCTCCTTACGAATATGGTTTCAAACTAAAATATCAGACTACTACCAATGTGGCTTTCCAAATTGGAGTAGGCTGCTATTTCGGCCAGCACGTTAGCGCAAGTCTGCACTACAACGGCTACGGCAAACACGCCATCAAGTACAATGGCACTGGTCCTCAGGATGTCACTCTCGCTGCCGCCAATGCATCGGCAACCGACACCCAGACCCGCAGCATCGGAATGCTTTCGTTCCGCATCGGATTCCACTTCTAAAAATATTACGTCCGCTTCGAGCGACATTTATCCAATAGTAATAATGAGGGAAAAATTCCCTCATTTTTTTTATGGGAGTAAAAAACAGTAATGTCGTACAAACATCGCTAACTCAACGCTAGGTCAAAGCTAGGTATAGAATAGTTTTTATTACCAATTGAATTTGATTGCTGGACCGTTCATTATCTGCAGAGTCATCGGGGTTCCGCTTGGAGGTAGTTCCATCTCGTCGCTTTGTTCGTTGTAGCGGCGCAGCCAGAAAGGGTCGACGGGGATTGCGAAGCGGCAGCGGTCGCGGCCTTCGGTTGCAGAGTCGAGGCAGACTCGCTGTGTTGCCACCAGTTGGCGGTGCGGTCCCTGCTTGCTGTCGGGGTCGGTGAGGTAGATTTGGATTATCTCGCTGCTGCTGTACATGTCGCCATCGACGCTGTCGAGCGTCAGTGTGCCATTCACAGTAAGGTTCTTGCGGTCGAAGGTTACGCTGTCGTAGTGGAAATGGCCGTAGCTGAGACCGTAGCCGAAGGGGAAGAGCGGTTCCTCGGTCATATAGCGGTAGGTTCGGCCCTGCATATTGTAGTCTTCAAACGGAGGTAGTTGGGCTGTTGATTTGTAGAATGTTACCGGCAGACGACCGAAGCCGTCTGTGATGCCGAAGAGGGAGTTGGCGATGGCGGTACCCATCTCTTGGCCACCATACCAGGCGACTATGATGGCATCGACATCATCCACCACTTCCTCAAGGCCGATGGCGCTGCCGGTGCAGAGGATGAGTACGATGGGTTTGCCTGTGCGGCGCTTTATCTCCTTGATAAGGTCACGTTGTGGTGCCGGCAGTTCGATGGCAGTGCGGTCGCCACGGTAGAATCCCGGCATGTTGACCTGCAGTTCCTCGCCCTCGAGGGCAGGGGAGAGGCCTCCGCAGAAGACAATGACGTCACTCTTCGCTATTTGTTTCCAGAACTTGCGCGGCAGCTTGTAATTGTTGTCAGCCAAATGACACGCAGTGTCGAAATAGATGTCGGCGATTTCTTGCATCGCAGAGGGTCCTTCCGCAATATTGGTATATTCTCCTCCCATATTCCAGAAGGCTTGGATTATTGTGGTCAGATAGGACGGCTCGCCGTTGTAGTTGCCCAATGCCATAGCCGAGTCGGCTGCGTTGGGGCCTATGACTGCTATCTGACGGTATTCGGTAAGCTCCTTGAGTGGCAGGATGCCGTTGTTTTTGAGCATTACAAGTGACTGGCGGGCAACAAATTCAGGGTTGGCGTAAAGACCTGGTTTGCCGTGGTTGTATTCGGAGAACCATTTTGGACGGATGCGGAAGCGTGTGCGGAGCACGCGGCGCAGGTGGGTGTCGATTACGGCCTCGCTGATGTAGCCGCTGTCGACGGCAGTTTTGAGTGCCGCCAGTCCCGAGCCGCATTCAAGGTCTACTTCTGAGCCGAAGGCTGCGGCTGCGGTGAGGGCTGCGGTGGGATGGGTGCGGTGGCGCGGAATGATGGTGTCGGGTTCCCAGCAGTCGTTGAGTGCCCAGCAGTCGGTGACAAGGATGCCGTTATAATGCCATTTGTTACGCAATATATTGACTAATAGGTGCTGATTGGTACAGCAGGGCTCGCCGTTGAGACGGTTGTATGCGCACATCACCTGCTGTACATCACTGTGCTTGATTATGTATTCAAATGCAGGTAGATAGGTAGTCCAGAGGTCGCGTTTTGACACTTTGGCATCAAACTGGTGGCGCAGTCCTTCGGGTCCGCTATGGACAGCTAGGTGTTTGAGGCAGGCTGCAGCGACGAGATAAGGCGTGTTGAGTGCTGCGGTGTCGGGCCAGCGCCAAGTGGGCCCGGCTTTGAAACGCATCTGTGCGCCGGGACCTTGCAGTCCGCGGACGGCAGCAAGTCCCATCTGTGCGGTTAGATAGGGGTCTTCACCGAAAGTCTCCATTCCGCGTCCCCAGCGCGGGTCGCGGAAGATGTTGATGTTGGGTGTGAAGAAGGTTATGCCTTTGTTGTCGCCATATTCGCCGTCAGCCTGTGCCTTGCGGTGCTTGCGCACCCCCTCGTCGGCAATCCAGGAGTAGACCTCCTCTACAATGTTGGGGTCGAATGTCGCCGCGAGTGCTATGGGCATAGGGTATACGGTGGCGACACCGTTGCGGGCTATGCCGTGCAGGGCTTCGTTCCACCAGCTGTATGGCTTGATGCCGAGCCGTTCAATGGCAGGATTCTGATGCTCAAGGAAAGAGATCTTCTCTTCAAGCGTCAGACGCGATATTAAATCTTCAACTCTCTGGTTTATAGTTAGGGATGTGTCCTGAAAAGGAAAGGATTGGGCGTGTGATAATTTGAAAGATGAGAGTTGAAAAATAAGAACTAATAATATGGCGATAAGACGTTTCATAGGGCTTGAATTGTGCAAAAAAAGCCCCGTGTGACGGGGCTGTGGTTTTGTTGATTTTATTGTTGTCAACTTAGAGCGCTTGTGCGTATGCGATAAAACCGTCCATCTCTCCAAATAAAGCTGATTCAGGATAGTTTTCCTTGACATTCTGGAAGCATTCAATGGCCTTTGCGTTGTCGCCGTTCATCAGGTATACCACACCTGCTTTAAAAAGGGCAAAAGGAGCGGTGATTACATTGTCATCCATTTTTGCGGCTTTTGTGTAGTGCTTGATGGCGGCGTCGTTGTTGCCAAGCTCCACTTCGGCGTCACCTTTCATCATTTCGTCGAATACCGGGGTCAGTTGGTCTTTGCCATTGTATTTGTCAAAATATTTAATAGCGTCCTGATATTGTCCGAGACGGAGATAGCAGATGCCTGCCTCGTATTTGGCACGTTTGCCGGCTTTAGTAGAGCCGTATTTGTCAATAACTTGGAGCAGTCCAACGCTATATTTGTCGTTGCTGGTGCTGTCGCCATAGAGAGCTGCTTTGAAATCGCCTTGAGCAAAGAACTGCTCGGCAGCAAAAATGGCCTCGTTAGCCTTCTGTTGGCGGGGTTCAGAGATAAATTTCTTGATACCGAAGATAGCCAAAACAATCACTAAAATGGCAATAATGCAGGCAATGATTGCTTTTTGGTTCTTTTCGATAAACTGCTCACTTTTAGAAATAAAACTGATGTTTTCAGTGTTCTTTTCTTCGATGTTTTGTTCCATTTTATATCTATTTTTTCTTTATTTTTTCGTAAAAATTGAGTTTGCAAAAATAGTCAATTTTTTTCATTACGCAGAAATTATTTTTTATTTATGTTGTCAAAATGTAATATTTTGAAAAAAAATATTTATTTAACTTTTTGTAAAACAATTAGATATGATTATTAAAAAAAATAATCATTGAAAAAAATTAAATTTTCATAAAAAATGCTTAATTTTGCAAATCTTTAATAATGTTATAATATATTATGGATACAAAGACAAATTACTTAGGTTTGGAAATAGATAGTCCGATAATTGCAGGCAGTTGTGGACTTACAAATGATATTTCGAATCTCGAAAAACTGGAGGCTGCTGGAGCCGGAGCCGTTATCATAAAATCAGTTTTCGAGGAACAGATTATTTATGATATCAAACGCAATTTGAGTATGATGGCTCCTACCGACAACTACGGTATGAGTTACGAATATATAGCTTCGCATGTCGCCGATGACTCGCTGGGCAAGCATTTTGATTTGATACGAGAGGCTAAGAAACGCCTCCATATTCCCGTTATTGGCAGTATTAACTGCTATTCGTTTGAGAATTGGATGACTTATACACAGCGTTTCCAGGAAGCTGGATGCGATGCCCTCGAACTCAATATGGCAATCCTGCCATATGAAACCACCCTTTCGTGCGAAGATGTCGAACGCCTGTTCTCGGATATTATCAATACTTTGCGTAAGTCGGTGAATATTCCAATAAGTATAAAGGTCAGCCAGAACTTTACTGATATGGCCAATTTCATGCAGCGTCTTTCTTGGATGAATGTCAACGGCATTACGATGTTCAACAAGGCTCTGAATGTTGACATTGATATTGACAAGTTGGAACTGACTCACGCTCCATCATTGTCGAATCCGGATGATATTTACAACACCCTCCGTTGGGTCGCCATTTTGAGCAAGAAGTTGCGTTGTGATATTTCGGCTTCGACAGGAGTCCATTCTGCCGACGATGTTGTCAAGATGTTGCTTGCCGGTGCTGGCACTGTGCAGGTTGTCTCGTGTTTGTACAAAAATGGTGTCGATTATATGCGCACCATTAATGATGGTTTGTGCAGTTGGATGACAGCCAAGGGATATGACTCCATCTCGCAGTTCAAGGGCAAGCTGGCAGTTAAAGCCAACGAGCAGTCATCGCTATTCTTCCGTACCCAGTTTATGAAGCATTTTGCACAATTGTAGCACAGAGAGTTGCTGTTACATAAACTGAATATAACTTAAAACTACTTTTTATGAAAGTTACCCGTCTTTTTGATTTGTTGGATTATCGCAAGTTGACGCAACCCGACAGGGCTGTCTTTGTTGCTAAGTATGACGGCAATTGGAAAAAGATATTTATTGATGAATATATAGACTCTGTTAATAATATCAGTTATGCACTGCTTGAGCTTGGCTTTGAAAAAGGCGACAAAGTGGCATTGATATCGTCCAACTGTCCCGAGTGGAATTATTTGGATATGGCGGTGCAGCAGATTGGCTGTGTTCTCGTTCCTATTTATCCGACAATCAGTGCATCTGATTATCAGTTTATTCTCTCTAATGCGGATGTTAAGATGATTGTGCTCGACAGTGCCGACTTGATGCGTAAAATCAAGGACGTGTTGCCAGAGGTTCCGACTGTCAAGTGTATATACACATTCAAGCCGTTGACCGACAAAGTAGAGTCGGTTACAGGTACATTGTCTGACCTGATTGAAATTGGTCGTCAACACCCCGCAAAAGAAAAAGTTGAGGAGCTGAAGGCTTCTATTGACCCGAGAGATGTGGCGACAATGATATATACTAGCGGCACTACAGGATTCCCCAAAGGTGTTATGTTGTGCCATGAGAACATCCTGACCAATATTGAGGGCGTCAAGATGACGCCTAAACCATATTTCACACGTGCCCTCAGTTTCCTGCCGTTATGTCATATCTACGAGCGTATGATGAACTATCTCTACCAGTTTATGGGTTATGAAATCTATTATGCTGAGAGTATAGCCAAAGTGGCTGACAATGTGAAATACGCAAAGCCTTATATGATGACTGCTGTACCTAGGTTCATCGAGAAAATGTATGACGCCATTTTCCGCAGCGGACAGAAACAAAAGGGCTTGAAGAAAAAGATATTCTTCTGGGCACTCGATCTCGCTCTTGAATACGATCTTGACGGCACTACGTTTTGGTACAATTGCAAGCGCAAGGTGGCTGACAAACTGGTCTATGGCAAGATTCGCGAGAACTTTGGCGGATGCCTTGAAATGTTTGTATCGGGTGGCTCTGCGATTCAGCCACGTTTAGCTAAGTTCTTCACCTGCATAGGTATGAACATCTACGAGGGTTATGGTTTGACCGAGACTGCACCTGTCATTGCTGTCAGTACGGCACTGCCCAATGGTATAAAGCTTGGTACTGCAGGTCTGCCTTTGCCGGGCATTGAAGTGAAGATCCTTCCTGAGAACGGTGAAATTGTTTGCAGGGGCAAAAATGTTATGCTTGGATACTATAAAGCACCCGAGTTGACGGCCTCGGTGATAGATTCCGAAGGTTGGTTTCACACCGGTGATACTGGAGCTTTCGAACCCGAAGGCCAGCTACGCATCACCGGTCGAGTGAAGACGATGTTCAAAACCTCAATGGGCAAATATGTCAATCCTGAGGTGATAGAAGAAAAATTCAAGGAGTCACCATTTGTGTTGGATATGATGGTTGTTGGCGAAAACCAGAAATTCGCCGCTGCGCTGATTCTGCCCGACTTTGATTTTCTGAAGGAATGGCAGGAACGTCACGATATCCATTGCTCTACGCCCGAAGAGATGGTTAATGATCGCAGGACACTGGAACGCTACAACCGTGTTATTGATAAATACAACAAGTTCTTCGGTTCGACAGAACAGATTAAGCGCTACAAAGTGATAAACGATACTTGGACGGAGGCGAACGGATGTATGACGCCGACTTTGAAAATTAAGCGTGAAGTTATCGCTAAGCGTCATAAAAACGAAATAGACAGCCTATTTGAATAAGGATTATTAACCTGGGAATACTTCCCGCCAAATACTATTACACTATGGATGATAAAATACCAAGTTTTTTCCGTTTCGAAGACCTTCGTGTATACGGCAAAGCGGTAGATTACAACAGGTGGCTCATTAAGGCTCTGGGCAGCGCTAACACAGAAAGCGAGAAATGCCTTTGTGATTCATTTGTCAATTCTGCCATCGACATTGCCGTCAATATCGTGGAGGGATCGTCGCGCAGCAAGAGCCAGTTTGAACACTATCTCAAGATAGCCAAGTCGGCTATCCGCGAGTGTGTGATTTACACCGCCCTTGCCAATGGTATTGGGCTTATGTCGGACGAGGATAGTGAGCGCTCACGTGAGTTGCTTATGGAGCTAACCCGTATGATAGGTGCCCTTATCATTTCTCTGCAGCGTGGTTCACGCCGTAACCGTGATATGGGTTACGAAGCATTGCCTATGCAAGAGGATGATACTGACGACGTCAATACCGCTGAAAGCGATTTTGATTCAGCCTTTGACGGAATAAACGGTTAAAGGAACGGCTGTATCCAGGTGCAGCTAGTGGCGGTATCCGAGAGGGCCCGCAGGTTGGCAGAAATACTGTCGACATTATTGTTTTTTGTAAAAAGTGATTGTTCAATTTGTTAATTAATAAACTATGAAAACTGCTGTAAACTATCCTAATCTGCCTATGTTGCGTCACACCGACACTGGCAATTTTTTTCTTATTGCGGGACCTTGTGTCATTGAGGACGAGAAATCACCGTTCCAAATAGCTGAAAGACTCTTGGAAATAGCTGACAAACTGAATGTTCCGTTCGCTTTCAAGGCATCGTATCGTAAAGCCAACCGCTCGCGTGTCGACTCGTTTACAGGCATTGGCGACTGGGAAGGACTTGAGATATTGGGACAAATCAGAGAGCGATACAACATACCCGTGGTGACCGATATCCACAACGAGACTGAGGCTGCGACGGCGGCTCAGTTTGTCGATGTTCTGCAGATCCCGGCTTTCCTTTGCCGTCAAACCTCTCTGCTTGCTGCTGCTGCCGAAACTGGCAAGGTGGTGAATGTCAAAAAAGGCCAGTTCCTCTCGCCTGAGGCGATGAGGCATGCTGTGAACAAGATAAAATATTACGGTGGCAAAGATATTATGCTTACCGAACGTGGCACCACTTTCGGCTATCAGGATCTGGTGGTCGACTTCCGAAGTGTGCCCATAATGAAACGCAACGAAGTGCCTGTGGTGGTCGACATCACCCATTCGCTGCAAAAGCCCAACCAGCCGAACGGCATCAGTGGCGGTGATCCCGAAATGATTGAGACTATAGGACGTGCTGCTGTTGCCAATTGCTGTGACGGCGTATTCATCGAAACTCACCCTGATCCTAAAAACGCCAAGTCGGACGGCGACAATATGTTGCCGCTCGACAAAGTGGAAGCTCTCCTCAATCGCTTGGTGGCTATTAGCCGCGTGGCTCGCGAAGTGTGAGTCTAAAATTTAACTCCCAATTTACACATTACTCTTTAACCATTAAACTATACCCCAAAACTAATGAACCTAAATCTCACTAAACCAATTGTCTTCTTTGACCTTGAAACTACCGGCGTCCAAGTCGGAGCCGATCATATTGTACAGATTTGTTTGCTAAAAGTGATGCCCGACGGATCTGAGAAGGATGTCACCTACCTTGTCCGTCCGGCAAACGACAAAGGCAAAACCATTCATATTCCCGAAGACTCCACTGCAATACATCATATCACCGATGCTATGGTGGCTGACAAACCATCGTTTGCGGAGTTGGCACCGACGATAGCCGAGTTTATCGGTGATGCCGACTTGGCTGGTTATAATTCAAACAAATTCGATGTTCCTTTGCTGGTCGAAGAGTTTCTGCGTTCCGGTGTGGAGTTCTCGATCAAAGAGCGTCATCTCGTTGATGTACAGAATATATTCCATCGTATGGAGCCGCGCACCCTTGTCGCTGCCTACAAGTTCTATTGTGGCAAGGATCTTGACGGGGCCCATAGTGCCGATGCCGACACCAAGGCCACCTACGAGGTGCTTAAGGCTCAGCTTGACCGCTACAAGGACACCCCGTATATCGACCGCGACGGCAAAGAGTCTTTGCCCGTTGTCAATGACATCGCAGCTCTTAGTGTCTTTACAGGTAATTCTCAGTGGGCTGATCTAGTCGGGCATATTGGTTTCGACAAGGCGCATCGCGAGATATTCAATTTCGGCAAGCACAAAGGAAAGACCCTTGAGCAGGTTTTTACTCAGGAACCGGCTTATTATGACTGGATTATGAAGGCCGACTTTCCGCTTTCGACCAAGCAAGTCGTTATGGAGGTGCAGCGCCGTATGGTCGAAGCCCGGCGCCGTATCGATCAAGAAAAATTACAGGCATTGAAACTTAAATTTGAAGGATAAAAATATGAAAAACAGGGTACTGATTGCCGTTCTGCTGTTCGTTCTGCCGTTTGTGGCAAGTGCGCAGGATGAGAAAGATGTTGATACTAACATTCAAATTTCGAGCTATATTGTTCCTGATTATGAACAGCTTGGCAAGATAATTAATGACCCTTCGTCGGATTTCTACTATCCGTCTCTGCTCAAGCGTTTTTCTGAGGCCGACACTACGCTCACCATCGAGGAAATCCATTGCCTTTATTTTGGCTATGTGCTTCAGAAAGACTATGATCCTTACATCCGTTTGGAAGAAGAGGACAATGCTCGCGATATTCTGAATCAGGACAAAGTGACCAAGAAAGATGCTGAAAAGGCATTAAAACTGTTGAACAAGGCGGTAGAAAAGGCTCCAATGCATCTGCGTCTCTATATGTATCGCTATTATGCTGACAGGCTCGTTTACGGTGATGACTCTAAGGCGGCCAGCGACGATGCTTTCCGTTATGTGGCTCTTATAAGTGCCATCTCGGCATCGGGCAACGGCACTGACTTCGATAATGCTTTCCACGTGGCAGTAGTGGCTCACTCGTACAGCTTTATGAACTATTATGGCCTGAAGCCCACGGGCCAGTCGCTTCAGTCAAACGCCGGTCAGCAGTTTGATGTGTTTCCGCTCAAAGAGAACGAGTATGATATGGATGAACTCTATGTCAACGTAACTCCTTGCTTGGGTTATCTTTCCAAGATGTTCTCATCGTCCGACGATGAAATCCTGGACTCTGGTCCCATCGATCAGTTCGACATCCGCATAGGGCGTAAACTGACCATTAAACTCGATAAAAAGCGTAAGGGCGAATTCAAATTCCGCGTCGTAGGATATGAAACGGTCGACGATAGTATAAGCAGCGTTCAATGGAACGATACCAAAAATCTTTTTGCCGAAACCGGCGAAAAGAACACAATTGTATTCTATTGTGTGAAAAGCTCCTTTGGAAACAAACCTGCTGTGCTGCTGATTATGAAAAGCTATTGTAAGGATATGCTCGCCTACGATACTTTCATTCGGCTTGAAGGCAGCGCCGAGTTCCAAACAACATCTAATAACGGAATATTTCCAGGTGCGCAAGGTACCGAAATATGGAACGACCCCGTCAACGCCATCCGTATCAGCCATTTAAGATTGATGAAATGAAAATCATCTGCATAGCACGCAACTACAGCGAGCACGCAGCCGAGATGAACGCCCCACAGTACGAGCGGGGCTCTCAGCAGGCCCTTTCGCCAGCGTTCTTCCTCAAGCCCGACAGTGCGTTGCTGCTCAAGAACCAGCCATTCTTCTACCCTGAATTCAGCCAGCGTATCGAGTACGAGACAGAACTCGTTGTGCGCATCGACAAGGTGGGCAAGAGCATCGAGGAGCGTTTCGCACACAAGTACTATAGTTCTGTGACGCTCGGCATCGACTTCACGGCGAGGGATTTGCAGCAGCAGGCCAAGCGGAATGGCCTCCCCTGGACGCTCTCCAAGGGCTTTGACGGCTCGGCGGTACTGGGCGACTTTATTCCTCTGTCGGAATTTGAAAAAGACATACAGAATTTGAGTTTCTCCCTTTCCCGCAATGGCGCTACCATCCAGCAGGGCAACACACGCGATATGCTCTGTAGCGTCGACCGTATGATTTCGTATATCTCCGACTTTATGTTGCTGCGCACCGGCGACCTTATCTACACTGGCACTCCGTCGGGTGTCGGTCCCGTCGCCGTCGGCGACATACTTGAGGGTACCCTCGAAGGCCGCCACATCCTCACGTGCAGGATAAAGTAGCGAGGATTATTTTTACATCAATTATGTCCATTTTCAGAAGCTCTGAAAATGGACTTTTTTTGTATTGTCATAACTGTAAGCTAACCAAGGGTTAAACCCTTATCAAAGTCTTACCAAAGTTTACCCAAAGTTTTATCAAAGTCTACTATAAAAGACTTTAGTAAAACTATAATAAAACTATAATAAAAATTTAAGATTGAGGAAAAGGAGGAATAATACAAAAGAGGTATTGCGGCACGACGGGATGTCGCACCGTGAAGTCAGTTTATTATATGTGGAATGATATTCTAACGCACGCCTTTGCCGTTGCAGACGGTACATTTTATTTTTCCCGTCCCATTGCAGTAGATGTGACGCTCGTTGCGGAACACTTGCTTGCCGTTATTGTCTATACCCGACTTGCGTATGGTGCCCTTGCCGCCGCAACTCCAGCAGTTGGCCATGCCAGTTCCTCTGCAATTGCCGCATTTGACAGGTTTGTTATAATTCTCAAACGGATGCGTCCTGTCTTTAGGAGTTCTGGTGTTAGAAGGCTTGCTTGACGATGATGTGTTGGCAGATGACTTAGGCGTACTCTTTGGCTGGGTGGTGCCGGTGCTCTTGTTACCAGTGCTTTGCTGCTTGTGCTGCGCCGGCGGCGTGTAGGTGTTGTTGTAGGAGCCGCTGCTTGAATTGTTGTATGCAGTCTGATCATAATTATATTCAACAGGGCTGTCTGTTGTGTCGATTGGATGGTCAGGGTCGAGGACTATGTTTCCCTCATTGTCAAATTTATAACCAGTATAAAATCTTACTTCATTACCGCCAAAGTATTTGGAAAACATAATGATTCCATTAGGAATATATAGAATAGCATCATATACCGGTGGTATTATTTCAACACCATTTTTGTCGCAAATTCCGTGTCTGTACTCATTATTACCCAAAGGAATTCTGAATTTGAAAACATTGCAGATATCATTCCCATCAATACTAACAATAGTCGGATTAATCTGGTCATAATGCCTTTCAATGGGAATAATCACATTTCCAAGGGTGTCATAAATTTCTGAAAAAATATCTTTTGCTATGAAATAGCCCTTTTTATATTTTATACTTGAAAACTTTTTTTCAAGTGGTATTATTATGGTCCCGCTATTGTTTTCGGCACCTCTAAAGCCATCTTGTTTCAAAAGGCACCAGCTAAAGCCGTCTTTTTCTTTCTCGCTTTTACGTTTCACCTTTTGTGCTTCTGCCGAGGAGAAGGCGACAACTGCGATAAGAAGGAATAGTGTTATACGTTTCATAGACTCTGTGTTTTGGATTTGATTAATGTGCTTTTTACTTCTCCAGCGTGTATTCGAGGAACATTGTCTGGGTTATCTGTTCGCCGGCGACACGGAGTGTGAGTGGCAGGAAGGAGCTGACGGTGGGCTCGGCACGGCGGTTGTCCATACGCAGGTAAATGATGAGTTCACGTCCGGGGGTGAGTTTGCTGTATCCCACCACTTTGACGTCGGGCGAGCCGACGCTGATGAAGTCGAGTGTGGTCTCGCTGATGGCTGAGTGTTGGAGGTGGACTTCAATGTCGGCATATTCGCCTGTGAAGTAGGTGCCTACGTGGATGGCGCGTGTGGGCAGATGGAGACAGCTGATTAGGCTGCTGTCGTCTTCGAGGTATTGATAGTCGAGAATTTCGATGCGGCGCTCACGAGCGGCTTCAACGCTGTAGACCGACTTGTTGGTTTGGCGCGGGTCGTTGCTGACGCCCTTGTCGGCAAGGTCGCTGCCGTGGGCTATCTCGCGGATTTGCAGGGATCCGCCATTGGTGCCCATAAAGCGGGTGAGGACACCTTTTTGGTATTCCATTATCTGGTTGACGATGGAGGCGATGCGGCGCTTGGAGATGAGCTGGTTATAGGCTCCGGTGTGGATGGGGCTTGCATAGCCTTCTACGGTCATACTTATGCGGTGGCCGGCCTTGAGGTCGTCGAGAAGCAGGTTGAGGAACTGCTCGAAACGCTCGCAGTTGTATTGCACCTCGTCATCGAAGAAATGGTCGATGACGCTGCAGATGGAGTCGTATTCGTCTTTGCTGGCGGCAACGGTATGGGCTTTCCTATAGTCGCCGCGTTTGAACATATAGCTGTTGTAGAGTTGGAAGTAGTTGGTGGTCGTTGTGGCTAGCTTGGATTTGGGGTCGGGCTCGTCGTTGTGGAAGTATAGGCTGATTGGCAGCAGATTGTGTACTGCGCTCTTCTGTGCGACGGGTGCGGGTTCTTCGACTTTGCGGCGGGAGGGCTGCTGTTTTTTGGCTATTTTCCAGCTGTAGATGTCGTTGCAGCAGGTGTTGTCGTTGACGAAGTAGGACCCGCGCCGATTGGAGGTGAGGTAGCCCGAGTTGGGAATGTCGGTGTTGACGGTGAAATAGAGATCGTTGGCCGGGCTGTTGAGCGAGCTGCCGAGGTTGTATGGGTCGTTCCAAGAGTCGCGATTGCCTTTGGAGCAAAAGACATCGTAGCCGCCGTACCCGAGGTGCCAGTCGGACGAGAAGTAGAGTTGCTGCTTGTCGTTGTCGTAGAAGGGGGTGATTTCGTTGCCCGCGGTGTTGACGGGAGCACCTAGGTTGATGCAGTCGGAGGGTTTGCCGTCGTTGTCGATTAGGGAGTACCAGATGTCGAAACCGCCTACTCCGCCTGGCCGGTCTGAAACGAAGTATAGCACGGTGGTATTGTCGGGCAGGTAGCCTATGGCGGGATGAGTTGCGGTGTAGCCGTCGAGGTTGACATTGCCGCCTAGCTTTTTGGCTTTCTGCCATTTACCTTTGTGGAAGTGGGAAACGTAGATTTCGCATGGAATGTTGGCGAAGTCGTCGGTCTGGCATAGGGTGAAATAGATATTGTTGTGCACCGGATCGAGGGCGACGTTGCAGGAGTGCTTGTCCTTGTTGTTGAGACCCCAATTGTTAAGGACTGCTTTGTTGGGTGTGTTGCCGTTGAAGTCGGCTTGGAATATCTGCATCAGCACGAGGTCGGAATAGACGGCGTTCTTGGATCCTGGTTTGGAGAGCTCGCGCATTGTAGAGAATAGCAGCAGGGAGTCGCCCATAAGGACTGCGCCTGATTCGCTGTATTCGGAGTTGATGTTCTTGCTTTCGTGAGTAACAGTAAAGTTGACAGGATCGTCGACGCTGTCGAGCACCCACTGGCAGGCGCGGGCCTCCTGACGGGCGCGCTGCTCAAGTTGATCGTTGGTGGCGGTGCGCAGGTAGCGTTGGTAGAAGGTCAGCGCTGAGTCGGCGTAACCGGCCATTCGGTACATAGAGGCGATAAAGTATTCGCAGTTAGGGTATACTGGTGCCGCCTGCGAGTTGTTGACGATGTTGTAGTATTTCACAGCCTGGCGGTAGTTGTTAGCCAAACGATGCGACTCGGCAATCTTGTAGGCGATGTGGGGATCGTGCGATTTGCGGTAGTCGTTGGTATACAGGTCGGCGGCGGTCTTGTAGTAGCCGAATTTGAAAGCCTCTTCTGCGTCGGTATTTTGCGCTTTCAGGTTGTGACCGATGGCTGCGAGCGTCATTGTGGCGATAAGGATGACTGTGTATTTTTGTTTCATAATCAGTGTGTTTTCAAGATTAAACTATATTATCGGGCAGGGCATAGCCTTGCGGTTTATACGATGGTTGCGGATGAGTCGGTATACAATCGTTAGTTCGAAAGAACCGACCGATTTGGATGCCGGAGTGAGTTTTGAGATATTGGCGTCGTAGAGGAGTGCGAAAATGAAGGCGTTGTACTCGACCGAGAACTGCAGCATTGCTGCATCGCGCCATCGATAGTAGAGTCCTGCGCCGAGAGCCAACTGGTGCCCGGCTGATTCGGAAAGGTAGAACTTGGTGTCGCATCCGAAGAGTGCTTCCGTGTAGTTGTTTTGCAGAGTAAGGGTTGCCACCGGCAGTATGGCAAGACTCGATGCCGTTCGGTATTCGGCTCGGGCGTAGAGGTTGAATTTGCGGTGTATCAATGCATCTTCGAGGTTGAGGTAGGAGATGTCCGGCTGGTTTAGGTTGCGAGCCGAAAGTCCTAATTTCAGGTAGAAGTTGTCGTTCGGCTGGTAAAACCAGGCTGCCCCCGCTCCGAGTGTAAAAAAGTTCGCCGAAGTGTTGAGGATGTTGTCCGTCGGGTCCTCCATCTCGATGTCGTCGGTGCGGAAACCAGCCTGTCCAAAACCCGCTTCCACAGCGAGTGAGATGAAATTGTTGTTGCTGTTTGTCAGTGCTTTGTAGTATGATAGGATAATGTTGGCTGCTGTGGTGCCGTAATGCAGTGTTCCCGCTCGGTCGTTGTAAAGGATGGCCCCGAAACTGAGTCCGTCGTGATTGTAGCGTCGTCTGACAATGGGGCATTCTGCTGTTGCAGCAACGGTTTGGAATGCCTTCGACACTGTTGCCCACTGGTTGCGGTAGGAGAGTCCGAATCGTCCGGCTCCGTCGAAGAATCCCGAGTAGGCAGGATTCAGCAGTATGGGGTTGAAGTCGATTTGGGAGAAATGTATGTCTTGAGCCTTGATGGAATTGAACGGTGAAAGTTGGATATTGAAAAGTATGCTGATGCAGAGCATCAACAGAAACTTTCTTTCTATGTGATTTCCAATTTTCAATTTCCACTTTGGTTTACGATTTTCGATTTATCTTGTGAATGGAGGTAGTGATATGTCGGCGAAGTCGTTGTTAAGGTATTTGAAATAGCCGGCAATGCCGACCATAGCTGCGTTGTCAGTGCAGAACTGGAATGGCGGAATGAATACGCGCCAGTGATGTTTCTGTCCCAGTTGCACGAGCGAGTTGCGCAAGTAGGAGTTGGCTGAAACACCTCCTGCAATGGCCACCTGGCGTATGTGGTGCTTAAGGGCTGCCTTTTCAAATTTCTTGAGCAGGAAGTCCATAATGCACTTCTGAATCGATGCGCAGAGGTCGGCTTTGTGTTTCTCGATGAACTGCGGGTCATTTTGCAACTGGTCGCGCAGAAAGTATAGGAATGAGGTCTTTATGCCGCTGAAGCTGTAGTTGAATTCCGGAATGTTGGGTGTGGCAAAGTGGAAAGCGTCGGGGTTGCCAGATTGGGCTAGCTTGTCGATGACGGGTCCGCCAGGATAGGGGAGATCCATAATTTTGGCGGCTTTGTCGATGGCTTCGCCTGCAGCGTCGTCAATGGTCTGTCCAAGTATTTCCATATCGAGATGATCGTGGAGTAGAACAATCTGTGTGTGTCCACCGCTGACCAGCAGGCAAAGCATAGGGAATTCGGGGACGGATTGGGTATCGTCGTGTTTGATGAAATGAGCCAGTATGTGTGCCTGTAAGTGGTTGACTTCGATAAGAGGTATATTAAGAGCTTGAGACAGACTTTTGGCAAAAGATACTCCCACAAGTAGGGACCCGAGCAGTCCGGGTCCTCTAGTGAAAGCTATTGCGTTGATTTGCTGTAAAGTTATGTTTGCATTATGTAGGGCAGTATCCACTACCGGAACGATGTTTTGCTGGTGGGCGCGTGATGCGAGTTCGGGCACTACACCGCCGTACTGTTCGTGGACCTTTTGCGATGCAATGACGTTGGAAAGTAGCCTGTCGTCGTGCAGGACAGCTGAAGAGGTGTCGTCGCACGAAGATTCTATGGCAAGTATGTAGGGCATATCTATGAGCGAATTAAGTGTTGTTCAGTGTCGTTTTTCAAGTTGCAAAAATACGAAAAAAAATGAAAATAGATAAAAATTTCTTTTAAATAGCGGAAAACAATATAAAATGTTCTAATTTTTTTGCGTTAATGTATACTAAATGTTGAGGAAACGAGTTATTTAGAACGAATAAGTAAGATGAAAAGAGTCTCCAAGATAGTATTGCGCACTTTGTTGGCTGTCTTTTTGACGGTATATGTGCTGGTTGCACTGCTGAATTACTCTGTAGTACAATCAGTTGTAGCGTCGTATGCCGGCAATCGCTGCAGTTCTGCTTGGGGCGGTGAGTTGAGGATTGGCTCGATTGGGTGCAATCCTTTAAATCATCTGGTACTGCGCGATGTGCTGATGGTGAGTCCGGAAAATGATACGATATGCACAGCGGAAAAAATGTCGTTCCGTTTTGACGGTTTCCCATTTGGCGACGGCGGCTTGTCATTTAGCTCGGCAAAACTGCACAAGGTGGACTATCATTTGCAAATTGATAGCAATGGCTTGAATTTTAAGCATATTATAAACTATTATAAAAGTAGACGAGATACGACCGAGAGGGCGAAAATGGGTAAGTTCGTCGTGTTGATTGATGAATTGGTGTTGGACGATGTCACTTACCATCAAGATTTGAAAGATAAGCGAAACTGCGAGGAATGGGGCAGCGGAGTCGGTGTGGATGTGAAACATATGGCTTGGAATAATATCAAGGCGCGTATTCGGAATCTGCGAGTGGATGCAGACAATGTTACCTGCAAGATAGACCGGTTTGTCACAAAGGAACGTTCTGGCCTGGAGGTCAAAGAGATGATGATGAACGTCTATGTGACACGAAGCGGTATTTCAGTGACCAATATGACGTTTGAAACAGGCGATTCGCGTCTGATTGGTGATGTTGTGCTGAATTACAGGAACTGGAAGTCGATGGGGCATTTTATGGACAGCGTTCAGTTGAATTGTCACTTTAAGGATGGTTCGTATGGCGGAATGCGTGATGCCGCATACTGGGCACATACGCTGAGGGGAATGGATCAGCAGATTGATGTGAAAGGATGGATAGGAGGAACGGTGAGTGACCTTTATGCTGAGGATGTTATTCTAGCTTTCGGTGACGAAACTTATATTGAAATTGATGCGGCAATGAGAGGTCTGCCGGTGATGGATTCTACTGTAATCAATGCTTCGATAGGTCGTATGCATACGAGCTATCGTGATTTGGTCAGTGTGAAACATCCTAGGGATATTACAATAAAGACCGCCGATTTGTTAAAGAAGTTTGACAAGATAGATATATCTGCAACTTTTGCAGGCACGATAAATGATTTTTATGCTCAGTTGGAGCTGGCCGGCAATCCGGGTTCGTTGTTGGGCGATGTTAGAATGAACAGACTAAGTGGCGGCCAATATGCTTATGAGGGTGAGTTCCAGTCGGATGGTTTGAATATAGGACAGTTGGCTCCAAACAAATGGATGTCGCGAAGCGGTGTGGAAATGAAATTCTCCGGCAAAGGGTTTGACCCGAAAACTATGAAGGCTTCGCTCGACGGTCGTCTGAAACACACGATGTTCCGCGGTCACAAGATAGGAGGTGAGACAACATTTGATGTTGATGCGAGCGATGGTCGCATTACAGGAGTGGTAAATGTGGAAGATGTATTGGGCAAAGTGAATGGTGAGGTAGAGATGCAGTATAGAGAACAGGGTATGCAATATATTGCCAAAGTGGATGTTGACGGTCTTGATTTGAAAAATTTGGGTCTTTGGTATGATGAACGCGACGAGGCGGCCAAGGTCGATGGCAAGATTGATGGAAGATATTATGTGATGGACAACGGTAACTCGCGTGGCAGGATAAATTTGGAAGGTCTGCACTTGAAAACGTCACGTGGTAGTTGCGAGATTCAGGAAGCTCAACTTGTAGCCAGTGAACGAAATTACTGGAAAGATTTGACGTTTAAGAGCGACATAATGGACGCCCAGATGCGTGGCTATTATGGTTATGAAAGCATTGGAGCAATGGTAAGGAATTTTGTTGCACAATATATTCCATCGGGAACTAATAATGATGAAGAAACAGAGAATTTGGGTTGGGCTGATGGCGAATTTGAATTGAGCGCTGAGTGGAAAGGAGGCGGCGGTGTGACGGAACTTTTTGTTCCTCGTTTGATGCTGTCGCGCGGTACTAATGTGCAACTTAACTATAACAAAGTGGAATCGTTCAAGCCGATAGTGCGTTCTGATTCAATCGGATGGGGCTCGCTGAGGGTATACAATATAGGTGTTAACGGTGTATCGGTGTCGGACAACTATCGTATGCGCATTTCTAGCGATGAGATAAAAGCTGGTGCTGTGTTGCTCTCTGAGAATGCCGATGTGGTGCTAGAGAGTTCGCGAAATGGTGCGCGGTGTCGTCTGTATTGGGATAATGGCGACGAGGCTGTTGGTGGAGGCGATATCAATCTGCGGCTGTTGTCGGAAGGTGAGCGTGTTGGATTGGTTGTCGATCCGTCAAAGGTTTCGATAGGCGGTGATATTTGGCGGCTTGATGGCAGCAACGGCGATACATATATCGACTCAAAAGGCTATGAGATAGGCGGTATAAGTCTGACTTGCGGCAATCAAAAAATGATGCTCAGCGGTGCGCGCAGAGGAGAGGCGACTGATAGTATTGAATTGAGCCTTAATGAGTTTGGCGTTGGCGTACTTAATACTTTCTTGAAGACTAAAGGAATGTCGCTCGATGGTACTCTGAACGGAGGCGTCCGAGTTGGATTTTTGCGTAAAGATGCTGAGAGTGAGGATGTCCCTTATGTGAATGCCGACGTAAAAATGAAGGATTTATCCTTTGACGGTGAGGAACTTGGTGATGCCCGTCTGCGTTCGACTTGGAATGCTGAACTTAATGAGTTGAATGTTTACCTCACATCCAACAGGTTGGTAAACAACGGCAGTGAGATTGAAATGGATGAACCTCTGGATGTGTCAGGATATATCACCCTTGGAGGCGACGAACCTGATTTGAACCTTAGGGGCAATATAGAAGGACTGGGAATGAAGGCGTTGCAACCGCTTGTGCGTTCGTTCTCATCGGATGTTGATGGTAAGATTTATGGTGAGTTTGATGTAAATGGCACGGTAAGTTCTCCTGATATACAAGGCTATTTGTATGTGGATAAGGGAAAAATGAAAATTGATTACCTGAATGTGTCTTATCAGTTCACTGATACGATTTGGATGGACGAGGGTGTGATTCGTTTGGATAAGTTTGAAGTGCAGGATGGACGTGGGGGTAGTGCTCTCCTAAATGGTCGCATCGAGCACAAGGGTTTTAATGATATGAGATTCGACATTGATGTTGAGAGCAACGAATTTCTGTGTATGAATACCACTGCCCGACAATCGGAACAATATTATGGTCAGGTGAAGGCTTCCTTGGACGGTGTTGTCAGCGGTGCTATTGATAATCTGGATGTTGTATTGAATGCCCGCACACTGGACGGCACATCGCTACATATTCCGATAAATGATCAGCGAGAACTGAAAGAGGTTGATTATATTCACTTTGTGTCGGATCGCGACTATGAAATTGAAGAGCATATAACATTGATTTCTGACAACAACAGAAATGAAAAGGTGGAGTCAATAGGAGAGGGCTCGGGTGTTCGTTTGACTATCAATGTTGAGGCGACTCCGGAAATGCGATTGGAATTGCCTATTGATTTCTCGTCGGTGTCGGCCGACGTAAACGCTGTTGGTGCCGGTGACCTGCAATTGCAGGTGGGCGGAGGAAAACCGTTCTCACTGATAGGCGATTACGAACTCAGCGATGGTACGGTGTCATTGGATGTGTTGGGAGTTCTTGGCAAAGAATTTACAATCGATGATGGCAGCTCTATTACATTCCGAGGTGACATAAGTACTTCAATCTTTGATATTAAGGCTGTCTACGGACAGCGAGTGAATCTGTCAACTCTTACAGGTTCGTTGTCTGCCACCGAATCGCAAAAGCCGGTTCTGGTTGAGAACGTCATACAGCTTAGCGGCAATTTGAAGTCGCCCGAGATTAGTTTTGATTTGCGTCTACCCAATGCTGACCAAAGTGTTCAGGAGGAGGTGTTTGCTTATATTGACAGAAACAATGAGCGCGATATGTTGAACCAGACAGTATCGCTGCTGCTATTCAAGAGGTTCTACAATTCGTCGACTACATCGAATGCTGATATGGGCGGTGTGTCAGCGACCGAAGAGGGCTACGGTCTGGTGGCCAACACTGTGGGCGGTATGGTGAGCGATATGGTTCAGTTTGTAGATATCAATTTCGCATATCAGGCTGGTAATGCGTTGACTACCGACCAATACGCTGTCGATATCAGTAAAGAATGGAACAAGTTCTATTTTGAATCTACATTTGGTTTCGGCGGTGAGGCCCGCGAAATGAGTGATATGGGCGGAAACAACAATATGACCGGTGATATGTTGGTTGGCTATAAGATAAACCCACGTTTGCATCTGTTTGTCTTCAACCGTAGTAATACTAACGATTATACTCGTTCGGACTTGCCTTACAAACAGGGCGTTGGGTTGAAATATACACGTGATTTTGATCGCATCGTGGAATTGCTGGGCAGAAAGGAGAAGAAGAAATGAAGGTGCTGGTGATGCGGCTGACTTCGATAGGAGATGTATTGCTGACAACTCCAGTTGCAAGATGCCTCAAAAAACAGCTTCCAGAACTGGAACTACACTATCTCACGCGTGGAAAAAACGGTGAATTGCTTAAGTATAACCCATACATAGACAGACTTTTGTTGCTCGATGATAATAATGATGTCACTATTGACATTTTGCAAAAGGAGAAATATGACTATGTGGTTGATTTGCACAACAATCATCGCACTCATCGCATCCGAAGAGCATTGAAAGTTAAATGTTCCGTTTATCGAAAAGAGAATGTCCGCAAGTTTATTTATGTATGGACCAAGTTTGATGTTATGTCCGGCCGAAATGTAGTTGACAGATATTTGAAGGCGGTAGAGAACCTTGGTGTTATCCCTGATAATGGTGGTCTTGATTTGTTTCTTCCTCTTGAATTTCAGTATAACAGCCTTTTGAATCAGACCGTTGGTGAGGTACATTTGGCTGATATCATTAATGCCTCTTATGTGGCTATTGCCTGTGGTGGACAGCATTATACAAAACGAATGCCAGTCGAAAAGGTGGCAGAATTGTGTTCGATGGTTAAACACCCAGTTGTCTTGCTTGGCGATTCTAACGACCGAAAGCGAATTGCGGAATGTGAAATTTCTTTTCCGTCCAATGTTTTTAACTTTTGTGGAGAAACATCTCTTCTGATGTCGGCTGCCATAGTGCGTTATTCGAAGGCGGTGGTGACTTCAGATTCGTCGATTATGCATATTGCAGCGGCATCCCATAGACCTGTTGTTGCTGTATGGGGCGCTACAACTCCAAGTTTCGGATTCTCGGCCTATAAGACTCAGAAGACTGACTGTCAGGTTGAGCATCTTTGGTGCCGTCCGTGCAGCCGTATGGGAAGCGAACATTGTTGGCGTGGTAGTTTCAAGTGTATGTATGGTCAGGATTGGAAGCAAATTGCGGATGTTGTTAATGTTTGTGTAGATAAAAAAGATTGAGGATGAGAAGACTACTGTTATTATTGTGTTTGTTGTTTCTAGCGCTTTCGGCTAACGCTCAAAAGCGCGATTCCTTGCTTGTTGTAAATGCGCGTTGGACTATCGACAGTCTCGACGGAATGGTTTTGAAAAGGATGCATTTCACTCATAAAGAGTGTATCGGTTCCAATCAGTTTATCGCCATACTTGAGATTCCATCGGAATCACCGCGGCGTCTTGCATTCTCTTATGAACCGCGTCGTACACCTACTTCCGAGCATGCTCGCAAACATAAGGCCTGTGCCGCTGTCAATGGCTCATTTTTCGATATGTCGCTCCACAATCCCATATGCTATCTGCGTATTAATGGCGAAGAAATAGGGGAAAACACACCTCAAAAATCGGACTCTATTCATCGCAAATATTATCAATATGGTTTGATTCGGTTGCAGAACGGCCGTCCTGAGTTTATTGTGCCCGATAGTGCCAGAATGTGGGAACAAAGTCTTAAAGGCGAAGATGTTATGACTGCTGGCCCAATGCTTTTGCTTGATGGTCGCCGTGTTCCTCAACGCACCGACAAGACCTTTGTCAGCGACCGCCACAACCGCACCGCCATTGGCGTTAGAAGCGATGGAACAATGCTGCTCGTTGTTGTCGATGGACGCACTAAGGAATCAGAAGGACTCTCGCTGCCCGACTTCTCTTGTCTGCTTCGTTTCCTAGGTTGTTGCGATGCACTCAATTTGGATGGAGGTGGCTCAACGACGATGTTTGTTGAAGGCTTGACTTACAATGGCGTTGTTAACCATCCTTCCGATAACGGGCGTTACGATTTTAAGGGAGAACGCGGAGTTTCTAATTGTATAATAGTTTATTAACCTGTTTTAAAAACTATGGCCAGATTTATTATTTGTAAAGCATCTGCAGGATCGGGCAAAACATATACGCTTGTCCGTCAGTTTATTGAGACTGCAATATCGTCGGCCAATCATCTCGAAACCCGCTTTGCTCATATTTTGGCGATTACTTTCACCAACAAAGCGGCCAATGGGATGAAATCCAAGATTATGAGGCGTCTGCATTCTATAGTGCTTGGCAAAGAAGATCGTCTGGTTGAGAAAATGGCTCAGTCGTTGTCGGTCAGTAACGACGAGGTGACTCGCCGATGCAAAGTGCTGGAATCTTCTATCTTGCATCATTATTCGCAGCTTTCGGTCTGTACCATTGATAGTTTTGTCCATCGTCTGGTTCGCACTTTTGCCCACGACCTGCATCTTCCGATGAATTTCAATGTGTTGATTGACAATGAGGAGCTGCTTAAATATCTTGTCGACGACCTGATGTCGAATGTTGGCAGGGATGGCGAACTTACGCGTATGCTTTGCTCTTTTGCAGAAAGCAGGATGGAAAGCGGCAAAAACTATAACGTTGAGGATCAAATCAGAAATCTTTCAAAGGAAATTTTCAAGGAGGAGTGCCCGAAATACCTTGCCCAGTTATCTAAAATGAAGTTGGATAGTTTTATTAAACTCCATATAAAACTATCTGCAGAGATAAAGAGTTATGAATCAGACATAATTGTCGCTGCTCGCAGTTTCGTCGAAGAATGCTCGTCCAAAGGTCTGTCAATGGATGATTTCCCGAACAAGACATCAAGCGTCTACGCCTTCTTTGCTCGTATTGCTGTTGGTAATCTCTCCAAAATCAACGATTCGCATGTCAGGGTAGATAATGCTTACAACGACAATCGTATTTGGGGCAAATCCACCCCGGAACACCTGAGGGGCCCTCTCGATGATATTCTTCCAAAATATCGTGATGCATACGAGACGTTTATCAACGGCATCTCCAAATACAATACTCGAAAAATGCTGCTGGCCGACCTCTATTCGCTGGCACTCCTCAATCGTATATCAAAAATAAAGGATGACTATTATTTAGAGAATGAGATAGTTCATATCTCAGAGTTCAATAAGCGTATTTCTGACGAGATTGTCGGTGAACCTGCACCGTTTATTTATGAACGTATTGGTAATCATTACTATAATTATCTTATAGACGAATTCCAGGACACCAGTAAAATGCAGTGGCAGAACTTCATTCCTCTGCTTGATGAGGCAATGGCTCACTGTTTCGATGATGGCACCGCCGAACCTGGCACGCAGTCGCTTATTGTCGGCGACGGCAAGCAGGCTATCTATCGGTTCCGTCAGGGCGATGTGCGCCAATTTGTCAGGCTACCCGAGGTGGATAGTGCCGACGGACGCGGACAACTGCTACGTCACAAGGATTTCTATCGTATCGATTCGCTTTCGTCCAACTACCGCACACGCTCTAACATTGTTGAGTTTAACAACCGCTTCTTCAAATCTATTGTTGAAGGTCCTTTCCAAGACAATGCTGAATTACAGCGACTTTATATAGGTGACAGCACTTCAGACAAACCTGACCTTTGGCAATATCCCATCAAGGAAGGTGGCTATGTCGCTGCTTCGTTTACCGATTTCGACAATCTTTATGCTGCTGTTTTGGAAGCCGTGAGGCATCAAGTCGACGATTTGCATTACGATTATGGCGATATTATGATTCTGGCTCGCAAGAACGATACGCTTGCCGAAATTGCCGACTATTTTACGAAACACGCTCAGGACAAACCTGTCCCGATGGTTTCCTCCGAGTCGTTTGTCCTCTCAAACAGCAACTCTGTGTTGCTCATTCTCTCGCTGTTCGAATACATCTACGACCGACACAACCGCGTGGCCGCCCTCGATGCGTTGCAGCTCTTCCTGCAAAATTCGTCGCATTCGGATGTGACTTCGCAACTCTGGCAGCTGCGCCAAAATGATTTTGACCTTGTAGCTCTGATGGCGGAATATGGTGTCAATTTCAATCCCGACCGTCTTATAACACTCTCGCTATACGATTGTTGCGAGTCTATTATAAGAGATTTCAACCTTCAGGGACGCGACACCGCTACTCTTCTTAATGTTGTCTGCGACTATGAGCAGCGCAATGGTGCCGATCTCGGTTCGCTTATCTCTTATCTCTCCGACAACCTCAACAAACTTTCATCTTCCACAGCCTCCAATCTCAACGCCGTCAGTCTGATGACTATTCACAAGGCAAAGGGACTTGAAGCCAAAATCGTCATTTACGCAATGCCCAGCAAGCTTAAGCCCAATACTAAACTCTGGGTCGAAGTGGAAGATAAGGACAATCTGGGTCTGCCTGTCGCTTTTGTAAACCTACAAAAAACTGAGTCTGATTTTAGCGACGCCTTCGCTGAAGAATATAGGCTCGAGGAGATGGATCGCATAAACAACCTTTATGTTGCACTAACACGACCTGGGGATAAACTTTTGCTTTTCTGTGAGAATCGCAAGAAGTGGAGCGCCGATGCCATCGATGATATCTCACTTATCCACTCCTTTGCGACCACCGACAGTCAATTCCATCAAAAATCTCAGTTCCAGCAAGACATCTATTGCATTGGCGAGGATTTTAATAAACCGCCAAAGGAAGATGACTCCTCTCAAGATGAGGATGAAGAACCTAATGAGGTCTGCATCGATACAATCTCTTTCCCCACCTGGGAGCGCCGTATCAGTATCGCCGCCCAGAACAAGGCTCTCTTTTCATCGCTTCAAACCGATAGCCGCCGATACGGTATAATCGTCCACGACCTCCTCGCACACATTTCAACAATCGAGGATGTTGATAGCGTCGTTACTGACTATTGCACCGAAAATAACATTTCTGACGACGATGCCAGCTCCATAATTCTGCGTATCAAGGCTATGATGCAGAAAGTGGAGAACCAGCCCTATTTCAATCCGCTCTACAAGGCTAAATGTGAGGCCTCCATTGTCGTCGACGGCGAAGTGCGTCGACCCGACCGCATCGTTTTCGCCCCCGACCGCACCTGGGTGGTTGATTTCAAGACGGGTGCCTATAATGCTGAGTCGCACTCAAAATATCAAAAGCAAGTGACGCAATACGCATCAGCCCTCACAGCTATGGGCTATCCAGATGTCGAGCCTGTGATAATTTATTTGTAGTAGTTCCCTGTCGCCCATAAGTCAATTCTAAGTCAATTCTGGATCACCTCTGGGTTTACGCATAATATACTTTTTGTATGTTTGAGTATTTATCACAAAATAACTTCAATGTGGATATTTTTTCTTATCTTTGCATCTTGATACGATTCCGTATCGCTTAGAAAAGATCGCATAAAGTGTTGATAATAACCGCATAAAATAAATATAAAATATGAAACGTTTCTTTTTTACCTTAGCTTTTGTTTTTATGGCTCTTTGTTCAATGGCACAGAGCAACAGAGTCTGTATTCGTGACGAGGTGGCCGAAAATGAGACTAACAATAAGGATTATACTATCTTCACATACACTTGGAAGGATGGCACATTCGGCTACTATCTCGGGCTTGGTGCTCCCGACAATATCCCAGGCTCACCCATCGTTTTCGACGAGGTGACGGAAACCTGTATTTATCTGGGCTCCAGCGCAACAGAAGCTCTCGCTATGATGGACACCATTATCTCGTGCTTCAATATGGGTAAGGGCGTCTCTCGCGAATTCCCCGCTGCTATGGCGGTAGGTCGACCGCTGATGCATCGCGGCAACGCCACCTGCTATTTGCAGAAACTGCTCTTTGGCAAACGCCTGGCATTCAGATTTACACAGAACGGATATACAACCGAAACATTCCTTATCCGTTCGGGGGCAAAGATGATTCGCTCCAGCTTTAAGTTTAACGCACGTAAAGAATTGAAAAATAATGATTGATAATATGAAAAAATGTTTCATCCTTGCGGCACTTCTTGCCGTCGCTATGAGCGCAAACGCTCAATGGTTCAATTTTTCAAACAATAACAACCGCTATGGTGCCGGTGGGCATATCGGTCTGGCTGGTTGGAACAGCGAGTACTCGGACTTCGGTACGGGTTTCAGCCTGAGTGCGTGGGGCGTTTACGTTGATTTTCTGCAAGGCGGTCCCGAACACAAGTGGGACAACCACGTTGTTGACACAAAATACAACGACTCGGTGGCGTTCCACATCAACGCCGGCTATCAGATCCCCATCCTCCCCTGGCTGCGCATAATGCCTATGGTTGGCTACTGCCAGACGAATGCGGGGTTGACCGATGCCACTACTGTGAATATCAACGTCGACGAGGATCATAATGCCGATATGTATCACGACTATGATGTGACGCCAGGCACGCGCAAGCATCATTTCAATTTCGGCTGCGGACTGTTTGTGCAGCCTATCCGCTGGGTTGAAATATACGCAGTGGGCTCGCGCTATGCAATCTATGGCGGAATAAGCTTCAACTTTGGAAGTCTTGTCGACCCTGAACAATTATAATAAATTGTTTTGTTTTCACACTTCTGAGGCTGACGACCAGCCAAGACGAACAAATGAAAACAATCTAAAAGAATTTCTATTATGAAGGATATCAAACCTGTAAACGGACAATTCGCTATGCCGGCTCTGCCCTATGAGGCTCTCGGCAACGTAATCAGCAAGGAAACTCTTTCGTTCCATCACGGCAAACACCTTAAGGCCTATGTGGACAATCTGAACAAGATGCTACCGGGCAGCGGCTTGGAGAACCTGCCTCTGAGCGAGGTGATATACAAGGCCGAAGGTGGCCTGTTCAACAACGCCGGCCAGGTGCTGAACCACGCTATGTATTTCGAGCAGTTCTCAAACAATCCGCAGCCGATGGGCAACAGACTTAAAGTGATGCTTGAGCGCGATTTCGGCTCGGTTGAGGCTTTTATGAAGGAGTTTGAGCAGAAAGGCGCCACGCTCTTTGGCAGCGGCTGGGTGTGGCTCAGCGCCGATAAGGACGGCAAGCTTGTCATCACGCAGCAGAAGAATGCCGAAAATCCTGTTACGTTGGGTCTCAATCCGCTGCTGACTTTCGACGTATGGGAGCACGCCTATTATCTTGACTATCAGAACCGTCGAGCCGACTACCTCACCGCCTTGTGGCAGATTGTCGACTGGCAGGTGGTCGAAGACCGTCTGTAATTGGTTTTAGATAGTGTCGATAATTTTGTCCAAACTGGTAAAATCCACAAAGTCAACCTTCTTTCCGTAAGTCTCAATCATAGCGTTGAGCTCGGCGTTGCGTTCGCTTTCGGGCACCTCGAGGGCTTTTTTGTATACTAGCCGCATCATTATCCTGTGCTTGAATCGAAGCTTTGAATAGTCAATTCCGCCACGCAGGTGGAATATTTCCGCTTGGTCGTACACCTCGGGCGGGAGTTGCCGCTTTATGTTGTCGCGGATGTGTCCGATGTTCTTCGGGTCTGTTGGGTCGGCCAATCCTACGGTGGCTATGACTATGCGTTTCCTGTCGGGGAAAGTGATCTTGCCAATGGTCTCACTCATACCCATAACGCCGCCGGCATACAGGGCTCCGAAGTATACAATTGTCGTGTAGCTGTTGATGTCGCTCACCTTTCGGTAAGACTTAACATCCATATTTGTCCTTCTGCCCAATTCCTCGGCATATTGTCGTGCCGTTCCGTATTGCGATCCGTAGATGATTATATCCATAACTGTTTTTGTTTTGCTACAGAAACGATTACACGGGGCTTTTATTGTTGTCGAGAACAGTATTTTCCATCAAACGGTGTTATCATTTGTGGGCTCCGCACAATGTGGGTGCCACAAAACCGGAGGAGTTTGGCGACTATTTTGCTTGGGGCGAGACCGAATCGAAATCAGAGTACCTTCGCGGTAACTACCGCTATTTCGACGGCGATGAGAATAGTATCACGGAATATTGCTATAACGCTATTAAAATCAGTAGTCGCAACACCCTCGTTTCCGTCCTAAAATGCCCTCTCTTCAAGTAACTGTAATTCAATACCAAAGTCTTACCAAAGTTTACCTAAAGTTTTACTAAACTTTTATCAAAGATTACCTTAATAGGCTTTAATAATACTTTATATAATATTTACCAAAAATATAATTTTGCGTCACAAAGGAGTCGTGCTTGAAAAAGGTTGGCGCCCGGTATAGATGGGACAATAATAACCACAGGGCGGAGTTAATAAAATATGGGTAAAAGGAAACGTAAAAAGAAACCTACTATTCCTCCAGAATTGAACCAAACAAGAAAGCCGAGGCCAGCAATGGCCTCGGCTTTCGTCGTTTTGAGTTGGCGTGAAGGATGATGCGCATAGGTTATTTATGGTTCACCCAGATGAGCTTCGAGGTGTCGTAGCCGCGGCGCTGGGCTTCGGCGAGGAGGGGTTTGTTGGAATGGATTTCATGGGCGAAGCGCTTGCTTGCACTCTCCTTGCTGCGGTCGGGGAAGTAGGCCATGGCAAGGTCTTGCTTGAACATAAATTGAGACATAAA
>DBXH01000032.1:0-19068 GCA_002309335.1 Bacteroidales bacterium UBA1217
TTGCCGTACCAGTCTTCCCAGCCGATATTCCAACCCTCGATGAGCAGCGCGTCGAAGCCGTGCTTGGCAGCGAAATCAATATAGCGGCGCACATTGGCGTTGTTGGCACCGTGGGTGCCGTTGGGAATGGCATGCTCGAAATCGGTCTCACCGAGCTTCACCGAGGGGAATTCATTGGTGTAGTTCCACGTGCTCTTGCCGCTAATCATCTCCCACCAGACGCCCATGTACTTCACGGGGTGAATCCAGCTCACATCCTCGAGAGCACAGGGCTCGTTCAAGTTCAGAATCAGCCTCGAGCGCAGCACGTCGGTGGCCTTGTCGCACACCATCACCGTGCGCCACGGGGTGTGGCAAGGTGCCTGCATACGGCCCTTGTAGCCGGCGGCATCGGGGCAGAGGTGGGTCTCGAACCAATAGATCGCAGCCTCTTGACCATCGTACAAACCGTGTCCTTGATTGCATTTCTCGACCTGCAGGTTGAGATGCATAGTGGGGAAATCGAGCGTGGCGGCCTCGTGGATGTTGATATATATGCCGTCGTCGGTCTTCATCTGGAGTGCAGTCTGCACGCCTGTACGCGAGAATGCCGTCCAGGGCCAACCGCCGTGCTCGTGGCTTTTCTCCCAAAGGCTGTCAATCTGCGACAGGCGGCTCTCTGTGTAGTTGTACTCCTGTGTGTCGTAGTCGCCGGGAATCCACCACGCCGTGTGGTCGCCTGTCATCACAAACTGCGTCAGCTCCTCCTTGAACCAGAAGCAGACCAGCGCGTTGTCGACACCGTCGTACCGCATCGGGAACTCATAGCGGAAGCCAAGTCCGTCGTCGTACAGGCGGAAGCGTATCTGCATAATGGTTGGCAGCGTCTTTGAGCGTCCGTCGGCGCTCTCGACAGTTCCTGCCGGCTGCTCCAGCGTCACCAACATCTCGTTGTAGTGGTTGCGGATGCGGGCCTCCTCGCCCCACACGGGCTGCCACGTCTCGTCAAAGGTGCTGTATTCCACATTTTTGACGACAAAGTGATACTCCAGGTCGTCGCGCCACTCCATCTTGAAGCCCATTTTCGAGCCTTCAATTACCTGCTTCCCGTCGCGCAGCAGTTCATAATATGGGGTGCCACCGCCAAGCTTGAAGATTAGCTCCATCCGCCCGTCGGGACTTTTGAGCGGTTTGTAAGTCGTTGGTTCATAAGCAAAGGCGGCGATGCCCGTACAGGCAGCCAGAACAAGGAATAATGCAAGTTTCTTCATTTGTAATGATTTTGAAAGTGCGTAAATACTTACTGGATATGGCGTTGGCGGCCGTTGACATAGATGGCGCTGAATGGACGCGACGGGCATAGGTACTCGCAAGCACCGCAGCCAATGCATTTGTCGGTGTTGACCGACGGAACCATAACCGCCGAATCTCCGTTCTCCGTTCCCGATTTGGGCACCATAAGAATGGCCTCGGCCGGACAATGGCGGGCACAATTGCCGCACGACACACCATCGCGGTAGGCAACACAGTTGTCGGGGATAACAACCGCAAAACCAATATGAATGTCCGTCTTTTGCTCACGCGTAACAGGACGAATCGCTCCCGTCGGACAGACCTCGCCGCAACGTGTACACTCGGGACGGCAGTAGCCGCGCTCAAACGACATTTCGGGCTGCATAAGTGTCTCGAATTTGTCTGACGGACGCAACACCTTGTTGGGACATTCGCTGACACAGAGCTGGCAGGCGGTACAACGCTTTGAGAAATTATCAACGCTCTGAGAACCCGCAGGTTTAAGCGGAATATCTCGGTTAGGAATCTGTTTCTCCTCAACTACGGCAAGACCACCATCGAACTTCTTCTCCTGTGCTTTCAAGGTTGCAGCGGCAGCTACGAAAGCGGTAGTTGTCAGAAACTTGCGCTTCGAGTCGTCAACTGTCTCCTTTTCGGGAACGGCTGCTACCGACGGATTGAGGCGGAAAAGGGTATTGGTATAATGCAGCGCGTCGAACTTGCATTTGGAAAGACAATCCATACAAGCAACACAGCGGGAATAGTCAATGCGATGATTCTCAATATCAATGCAAGAGGCTTTGCAGTCGTGTTCGCACTTGCGGCAGTTCTTGCAGCGGTCGGCATCGATAACCGGACGGAACAGCGAGAAACGCGACACAAACCCCAGCACCGTTCCCACCGGACATACAGTGTTGCACCAGGTGCGGCCTCGGCGAAGAGCCAGAAAACCAACAACGACCAACGTCGCAACAGCCACAATCAGCGAAACACCACTCTTCATCCAGACATCCACCTCGTAGAAAGCATAGCTGTCGGCTCGCTCGGCAAAGCTTGCAAGTATATTGTTAATCCACAGATAAACAGGCTGCAACAGATTTGTCGCAATTCGGCCATAAGCGCTGTAGGGAGCAATGAGAATGGCTATGGTGTTGAGCCCGAATATCATAAACGCCACAAAAAGAACCAATACCGCATAGCGCAGCCAGCGACATTCCTTGACATAGTGGAAACGGTGCTTCTTGACTTTGCGGGCGATGAAGTTGAATCCGTCCTGCATCACGCCAAGCGGACAGATGACGGAGCAGTACCAACGCCCGAACAGCAACGTTAACAACAAGATAGCGGCGACAACGATAAAATTGGTCGCCAATACTGCGGGAAGGAACTGAACCTTGGCCAACCAGCCCAGATAATGGTGCAATACACCCGAGAAATCAAGAAATAACAATGTGATTGCCACAAAAAAGACAATGGCTAGGGTAGTACGGATTCTGCGTAACATACTTTGCTTTTTTAACATTATTTGTATATCAATAAACGCGACAATTAAACATTTATTGTGCGCCAAATGCAAGAAACCGTTTTGATTTCTTCAAGCAAGCATCCCAAAATCTTTCCTCTTGGTTTAACTATTATTAAATATTAACTAAACCTTAATTAAAGTCTACTGTAGTAAACTTTGGTAAGAGTTTGGTTAAACTTTGGGTAAACTTTGGTAAGACTTTGACCTTGAAGATCAGTAGTTTGGAGACGGCGATATTTTTGCGTTTTTTTAGCGTTATTTTTGTGTCTTTTTAACTTCAGCGTTTTATTCCTTAAACCAGGAAAAAAAATATAGAGAATGGCACCGCAGATTGCGGCAAAGTTAGTAACTTTGCAAAGGCAAAAAAGGATAAAATCCATCGTCAACATTCTAATAATCAACGGACAAATAAACAAAACATAATAATAAAACTATGGCATTTTTGACTACAAAGAATCTGAAAGGAGATGTTTTTGGCGGCATAACCGCCGGTATTGTGGCTCTGCCGTTGGCACTGGCATTCGGCATACAGGCCTTTGGTGGCATCGACGATCCTGCAGCCAGCTCGATGGGAGCATTGGCCGGCTTGGTCGGCGCAACGCTGCTTGGCTTTTTTGCCGCCCTGTTTGGCGGCACCCACTCGCAAATCAGCGGTCCCACGGGTCCTATGACCGTCATCACGGCATCGTTGATTTCGGGCGTATGGGCATCGTCGCAGGGCTCGTTCAGCGAGGTGCTGCTGGCGATGTCGATGGCCGGAATATTCTGCGGTTTGTTCCAGATTCTGTTCGGAATCATCAAGATAGGTAAATATGTGCGCTACATTCCATATCCTGTTTTGTCGGGATTTATGAGCGGTATCGGAGTGATCATCATCCTTCAGCAGCTCTATCCGCTGGTGGGCCTGAAGTCGCCCGTGATGACGATAGATATGATTACAGAACTACCCACCCGCGTAGCCGGAGGCATCTCACTCAACGCCCTTTGGCTGGGTTTGGGCACTATTGCCATCATCTACCTATTCCCGCTGCTTACCAAGAAGATACCAGCCACACTGGTGGCTCTGATTGTAATGACGGTTGTGTCGCTCTTTATGAATATGCCTGAGAATCTGACCATTGGCAGTATCCCGAGCGGACTTCCTGTGCCGTTCTTTGCCAAAGAGGGTATGGATTTGGCAGGCATCAACTGGATTGGCATTCTGAAAGCCAGCATCATACCAGGTCTGACATTGGCAGGTCTGGGTTCGATTGACACCTTGCTGACCTCGGTTGTGGCCGACAATATCACCAAGACACATCATAACAGTAACAAAGAACTTGTGGGACAAGGTATTGGCAATATGATCAGCGGCTTTTTCTGCGGCATCGCCGGTGCCGGTGCAACGATGCGTACCGTTGTCAACGTGAAGAGCGGCGGCCGCACCCAGATAAGCGGTATGGTCCATTCGCTGTTCCTGCTGGCCATCCTGCTGGGCTTGGGCAGCTTGGTGAAATATGTTCCGCTGTCGGTTCTGGCCGGCATCCTGATCACCGTTGGCTGGGGCATCATCGACTTCAAGGGATTCCGCGACCTGCTGAGGATACCGAAAGCCGACGCCTTTGTGCTTATCGTGGTATTCCTGCTGACTGTGTTTGTGGACCTTTTGACCGCCGTTGGCATAGGTATGGTGATTGCCTGCGTGCTGTTTATGAAGCGCGCCAGCGATTTGGTCGAAGGCGGCTACAGTTCGTCGGTGATGACCAACTTCGATAAGGAAAGCCCCTGGAGCGACGAGGGCGGAATCACCGAGGAGATGCTGAAACATATATACATACAGCGCCTTAATGGTCCTATTTTCTTCGGCACCATCACCAAGTTCCAAGAGGTGATGAACGATGTGCCTGACGACGCCAAAGTGGTGATTATCCGTATGCGACTGGTCAGTTTTATGGATCAATCTGGTCTCTACGCTATGGAGACGGCCATCAAGGACCTGCAAGCCAAGGGTATAATGGTTCTGATGACCATCATACAACCGCAGCCGATGTATATGCTCAAGACAATGAACGTAATACCTTTGATTGTTCCCGAAGAGCACACTTTCCCTACCTTCGAAGACTGCACCGAGTTTTTGAAGAAGATGGATTTCAAATAGAACATTGTTATCCTAAAAAGAAAGGCTTCTGCTGGCAAAACCAACAGAAGCCTTTCTTTTTTAGAATAGTATCATTATTCCATCAGGTTGTGAATCATTGCATATACAGCGAGACCTGCGACAGAACGGATGCCAGTCTTGTGGGTGATGTTCTTGCGGTGGGAGTTGACCGTGTGGACCGAGATGTGGAGCTTGTCGGCAATCTCCTTGCTGCTTAGGCCTTTGGCTACCAGGACAAGTACATCCGTCTCGCGACTGCTGATTTCATAGTTTTCAGGTTTGTCAGATGTTTCAGACTCTTCCGGGAATCGGTTCAACGCTGAATTGATGGTTGAAATCAACGCGCTGCGGCTATAACGGATATCTATCTTATATTGGAAATTGTCCAATACCGATGTCTCAACATACTGATACAACAATGCAACGACAGGCATTGCCGGGCGGAGTTGCGATATGGCAGCAAGCTGATGCTTAGGGGTTGAAGATAGCAATGTCGGGTTAAGAATCAATATGTCGGGTCGCATCACAGGCAGACGCTCTTCAAGCAAAGAGGTGTCGTGCATAGGTGCAAGAATGTTAAATCGGCCCGTTTCGGCAAGCAGCGAGCGTATACCTTCGCAGATAATTTCGGAAGGCTCGACAATAAGAACAGAAACCAGCGGATTCATTTCTTACCCCTTTCTTTTTTCCGTTCTACACGCCCCTCCGGAGATTGTTTCGTCTCCAGCCAGTTGACATAAGGGATAAGGATCTTGTCTTCGATAAGTGCGTGTTTTTGTATGTCGGAAGAAAGTTGAAGAATGTCAAAAACCAATTCTGTCGTTTCTTCCGGCAATACATTGCCAGGCAGGTACTTGTAGACTATCTGCGGCAAGTCGTTCATCTTGTCGACAAGACCTCCGTGAGAGTTGTGCGAATGGCTCATTGCTGTTTTCTTCGCCTTTTCGCCATTCTGGAGACTGAGCAGTATCGGGAAATCGCATTCTTCTTCCGCCTTGAAATGATCTTCAATTTCATTGCGGAAGTCGGCATAGAACTGTTTAAGAATCTGACCATATTTGCCTTCAACACGGTCGGCAATATGATGCAGGTGTGCCTCTATATGCGGCAAACGCTCAAGAGTGTAATATTTATGCGACTCTTTCAGATAATGCACAAGGGGACGCATATCGGTAGCAGCAAGTTGTTTGATATCCGGCAGATAGTCATCAAAGGTATATACGTTGCATATCAACAACATAAAGTCGACCGGCACATTGTGTGCTGTACACACCTCGCGGACCGACTTCTCGCCGAAACCCAGAGGAATACCGAAACGCGGCAAAAGAAGCATAATATTGTGGTTGGCCTTGATAAGGTCGGCCAGTTTCATTCGCGGAGTGAAGAGTTTGTCATTCATATCATTAATTAATAATGGTTTACTCACTTACATATACACGTTTGACACGTGGGGATACAGAGGTGAGAATTTCGTATGGAATTGTTCCTGCCGCATCAGCCATACGGCACAACTGCTTAGCCGAACCGAAGACCACCACTTCATCGCCTTCGGAACAAGGCACATCAGTGACATCAACAAAACACATATCCATACAGATACTACCTATAATCGGTGCCTCGAGTCCACCGATTTCGATACTGCCGTGTCCGTAGCCAAGATTGCGCGACAGGCCATCAGCATAGCCTATCGGTATGATGGCAATACGCGAGTCGCGTTCTGCCACCCAACGACGGTTATAGCCCACCGAATCACCAAGCGGTATATCCTTGATTTGTGAAATACGAGTCTTGAGCGTGCTAACAGGCATCAGCATTTTCTGCACGTCCGGTTCGGGCGAAATGCCATAAAGTCCAATACCCAAACGCACCATATCCATCTGAGCCTCAGGAAAACGAGTGATGCCTGACGAATTTAGTATGTGGCAGAGAATATTATCTTTTCCAAGCAGCTGCTTCAAGCGCGCCGACCCTTGGCGAAAACGCTCTATCTGCATCCGGGTGAAATCATCCATCGCCGGGTCTTCGCTGCAGGCTAGATGGGAAAATATCGACCTCACTACTATCGGAGAATCATCGGATTTGAGTATCTGCGCCAGTTTGTCCATATCGTCGGGAGCGAAACCAAGCCTATGCATACCAGTATCAAGTTCGATATGAATGGCAATAGGATTTTGATTGTCAGCATAAAGGCGGGCAGCATCGGAAAATAGCTTTAGTATTCTGAAACTATAGATATCCGGTTCCAGTCCATAGCGGATAATATTGTCGAAACTCTCCTCCTCGGGATTCATAACCATAATAGGCAACGTGATACCATTGCGCCGCAACTCTACGCCCTCATCACTATAAGCAACAGTAAGATAATCGACGTGGTTGAACTGCAGAGTATTGGCCACCTCTACCTTCCCTGCACCATACGACGAAGCCTTAACCATTGCCATAAGCTTTGTTGTCGGCTCGATATGAGAGCGGTAGTAATTAACATTCTGCACCAGCGCATCAAGGTTAACCTCCATAATGGTCTCGTGCCGTTTGCGCTGCAGAACCTTAGCTATATTTTCGAAACAGAAAACACGCGCGCCCTTGAGAAGAATTGTTTCGTTCTGAAAATCAGAGAATGGATGTTTCTGAAGGAATTCCTCCGTAGTTGGATAGAAATAGGTCGTCAATCCATCAAACAACATACTGTTACGCATCAATGCACTGCCTATGCCAATCAATTTGTCAATTCCACGTTGACGAATGAGCGACACCACCTGCGAGTATAGTTCCTGCTCAGGCAGACCCGACTGCAAAATATCACTCATAATAAGCGTTTTGTGGAAATGCTGATGTTCGTGCTGAACAAAATCGAGTGCAATTGACAACGAATTAAGATCCATACTATAACCATCGTTGACCAAAAGGCTGTTGTTGATACCCTCGCCCATTTCAAGACGCATTGCCACAGGTGACAAATTACGACAACGGGCAGCTATGTCCTGCCCATCATAGCCAAGATAGAACATCAGTGTGATGCATTGCATTGCATTTTCAACCGACGCCCTGTCGATAAAAGGAATTTCTATAGAGTAGTCGGACTGCTGTTTGAACTTAACATTCAAGATAGTAGAATGGTCTTTTACAACCGTGTCGACAAGTTGGATAGGATTTTCGTCCGACGAGCCCCAGGTGAAACGGTATAATTCGTGCAAACTCTCCTTCTCGGACAACACCGAATGAATATCCTTATGGTCTAGACAGTAAATCAACACCTTGCAATGCGTAAAAAGCTGCAGCTTTTCTGCAATCTTTTGATAGCGAGTTAAGAAATTCTCATCGTGAGCCTGACCAATATTGGTGAAAACGCCAATAGTCGGCTGAATCACATTACGAAGAGCCTCCATTTTGCCCGCCTCGGATATACCAGCCTCAAAAACAGCAAAATCATTCTCCTGTGTCATTTGCCATACAGAGAGGGGAACACCGATTTGTGAATTATAACTTTTAGGACTGGCTACTATATTATGATCAATTGAAAGAAGTTGCACTATCCAATCTTTGACAATAGTCTTACCATTGCTGCCAGTAATGCCGACAACAGGTATGTCGAACTGCATACGACGCTGCTCTGCAACACGCTGCAATGCAGCAACAACATCCTTTACAAACCAAAGATTAGCGTCAGACAAAGCACATAATCTAGCATACAATACTTCATCTAAATCACTGCTGACCACAAAATTACGGACACCTTTTGCATACAAATCCTCAATATAGTTGGCTCCGTTGTTACGTTTGGTGCGAATAGCAAAAAACAATGTATTATCAGCATCAGTTAATTTGCGGCTATCCGTAAGCAGACGCGTAAAAGACGCCGACGGGGAGACAATTCTACTTTCAACAAGTTTCAGTATCGATGATAATTCTGAAGCAGTCATACGATTTATTTTTTTGTTTTTATAAGACGAAACGCCAACTGGCAATCAAGACATTTCTTTTGGCTGCAATACTCATTGTAACGTTGAATAACAGCCTGTGACTCAGCAGCGTTTTTAGGCTCAACACCTGCGTCCGACCATAACTTGGTTATTCGGTTTTTCTCTGATGGAAGTTGTTGCAGCAAATTGAATGCCTGTTCTTTACATCGTTCATCATCGTGGAGAGCCCCATACTCAAACAATAGAGGAATCCAAGCGTTAATAATAATTGTATCAATAAAGTTTTTACCCATTGACTTCTGCCTAGCAGGCGTTTCCTTATCAAAATTATAGTGTGTTAGCCAATAATCAGACGTTTTTACATCAAACAATGCGCGCAGAGTTTTAATGTCATCGGCCTCTAACAATTTGGAAAAAAGATTGCTGGACTTGCAAATAAGATTGGCGAACTGGCTGATACGCAAAGTCGGGAAACTTGCCGGTCGCAGCCGAAAGAACTTCCACAAGTGCGACTCCATTGGAGAAACGCCGTATGCTGCCTGCAAATAGTTGTATTCGCGACACATAGCATTTGGGTAATCGTCGGCAAATTCTTTTTCCAGAAGACCCGCCTGACCAAAAAAAAGAGATTCAATACGGAAAGGGTTATCCTTAATTTTGGAGAGAATACTCATCGGTGTCTTTTTAGCAAGGAGTTCAAAAAGGAATGCATTGGTTTTACCGCCAAAATAATGTGCCGTGAGCCAATAGCACGCCTGCTCCCAACTGCCTTTTGAATCCTTCAAGATACGTTGTACATCGCCCGATTTGCGTTCAATACGCTCGATGAGAAGACGGTCCTGACTCATCTGGAAAAGAAAATCAGGTATTTCTTTCAACCGATTAGAACAAGGAATAGGCTGATTCTCCTCAGGATTCATTAAACTGTCATAGTTTTCCCACACAAATTCAGGAATAGCATCGGCAATCACAACCGTAGGGACCATCTTGCCGTTCTGCAATTTGATATCTGTATCGTGGATATACACAATATGCAGAATAACATTGTTATATGCCTTGTCCTGTGAGTGATGGTGTGCGTTCCAATCCGAAGCCTTTATATGCACCTCAACGTTGCCTGCCCATCTAATTCCATTGATTATTAGTCGAGCGTCAAAGAAATCAGGACCAGCATCGTGGTTCAATTCACCAGGGCGTTCTACAACGACAGGAAGGCCGTCCACCGTGGTGAGAGGGCCTTCGAGCAAACTATGATGCCATACATATTGCAGAAACGCTTCTGTCATTTATTGTAACTCTAATTAAACAAATCCTTCATTTTGTCAAAGAATCCCCTTTCCTGCTTTGATGGGTTTGGCTGGAAATTAGGATGATTGCTAAGTTCCTCAAGCATTGCCTTTTCCTCTTTCGTCAAACTCTTCGGTATCCATACATTGATGCTCACCAGCATATCACCGCGACCATAGCCGTTCAAATCTGGCAAACCTTTGCCTTTCAATCGTATAACCTTTCCAGAGGGTGTTCCCTGCTCTATCTTTACACGCACTTTGCCATTCAGTGTCGGGATTTCAAAAGTACCGCCCATTGCAGCATCGGCAAAAGGAATAAAAGCATTATAGAACAGATTGTTTTCTTGACGTTCAAATAGTTCGTGTTGGATTTCTTCTACCTGAATTATAAGATCGCCCGGTACACCACCGTGAGGAGCCGCATTGCCCTGTCCACGCATTGACAGCTGCATACCGTCGCTTACACCCGCAGGAATATTTATGGTAATAATATCCTCCGCCTTAACGATACCTTCGCCATTACAATCGTGACATTTATCTTTGATTATACGTCCCTGTCCGCCGCAATAAGGGCAAGCCGACTGCGTCTGGACCTGTCCAAACAGCGAGCGGCGCATCTCTGTCACCACTCCCGTTCCGTGACAATGGGAGCAAGTCTCAAAGCTGTTGTTGCGGGCGCCAGATCCTCCACAACTCTTGCAGGGTACATATTTATTGACCTTTATCTTCTTCTCAACTCCTTGATCAATCTCTTCCAGTGTCAGTTTCACCTTGATACGTAAATTGGTGCCTCTCGATGTAGCACGAGCACCACCACGGGAGCGAGAGTCCCCGAATCCGCTAAAGCTGAAACCGCCACCACCAAAGAAATCGCCAAAAATGCTGCCAAACGACGAGAATATATCGTCCATACTCATTCCCTGTCCACCGAATCCCCCTGCACCATCAAGTCCCGCGTGACCAAATTGGTCGTAACGGGCTTTTTTGTCGGGATTGCTCAGCACGTCGTACGCTTCAGCAGCCTCTTTGAACTTCTCTTCCGCCTCTTTGTCGCCAGGATTGCGGTCGGGATGGTACTTGAGAGCCAGCTTACGGTAAGCCTTCTTCAAGTCATCCGGCGTCACATTCTTGTCGACACCCAACACTTCATAATAATCTCTTTTTGACATAATATCTATCTACTTATTTTTCTTTATTTCAATTGGCGACGACCACTTGTGCAAAACGCAGGACCTCCTCATTGAGAAAATAGCCCTTCTTTACGACATCAATCACAGTGCCTTTCGCTTCGGGTGTAGGTGCTGGTATCTGCGTGATAGCCTCGTGGAAATTCTCGTCAAACTTTGCGCCCATTGCATCCATAGGCTTCAACCCCTTTTGTTGCAGAGCGTTAAGCATATTCTTATGGATAAGCAACATACCCTCTTTGGCTGCATCGCCATCTGCCATATTGGCAAGAGCACGTTCCATATCATCGATGACAGGAAGCATCAGTTTTATGACATCCTTGCCGCCATTAAGGATAAGACCTGCCTTTTCCAAACTTGTACGTTTGCGGTAATTCTCATATTCAGAGTAGATTCGCATATACTTGTCGTTCATTTCGGCAAGTTTGTGTCCCATCTCTTCAACCTTCGTATTCAACTCCTCAACCTGACGCTCCGAGCGTTTCTTGCGAGCCTTACGGCTGTGATCTTCGCGGTCGGGTTGTTCATTTGTTTTCTCTTCTTGAGCCTCAGACGACTGCTGCTCATTGGGGGTCATATCTTGTTCCTCTTCGAACTTGCTATCTTTTTCTTTCTCTTCCATATCTTATTATAATTTTTACATAATTTAATTAAACAAAAAAGTTGCCAAACTGACAAAGTGACAGAATTGTGTCATTTTGTCACCATTTTCAAGAACACCTCCACCGGCGACTTAGGACGTCGATCGATAAGCCACGAATAACCTGGCAGGAATTTTTCATCATTGGGCAGCTTGTCCAGCGGATACATCTTCATATCCGGTGAGCCTAATGTGACAAATCGGCGAGGTTTACGGTCCTTGAAATAGATTCGCATATCCGAACCCACACCGGCATTTACACCAATAAGTTCTTTACGCACCGTACCGTCACCCACAGGAACATCATCGTCAACAACATAATATATCATTCGAGCCGAACCCAGGATGTCGGCATAAAGAGGTTCACTCTTGTGGCAATAGACAATAGAGTTGCGTCCCTTGATTTGGTTGAACTTGAGCGAATCGACCTTCTCTATTGCGAAAATATTGTTCTTCAAATATATCAGCCTTACACCGTTGCTGTCATAGATGCAATGAATCGTATCGGCCGTACACTGATAATCCTCGTACCAGACAACAGGATTGTAATACATCGTTAGCGACGAATCCTGCGCCGAATAATAGAGCGAGTCGCACACCGCTTGAGCATCACTTCGGTACACTCGCACATTCCTATACGCTTTAGCGGCGTCAAACTCCTTGTCGTCATTGTTGTAGGCATAAATAGTGTCGGCATGCATAAAGACCGAGTCCCCTTTGTCGACATACACAATCAGCGCCGAGTCAGTAACGAACGAATAGTGATTCTGCTGGTCGGTAACACCGACGTTTCCATAACACATCACATCGTTAAGTGTGTCAACAATCACCACGTTGCCGAACGCTTCTCCATACTCTTTGTTGTCGTTGAAAAACAGAGTGTCTGCAGTCAGCCATTTCTCGCGGTTTGTAAGACGAGTGCCTTTGTAGGAGCAAGCCTCGTGTGAGTCGGTGTTGTAGGTGCCATCCTCGCTATACACAGTCGACGAGTCGCTATAGATATAGGTTGGTGAAATGAAGACAGCAAGGCAAGTCTTTGTATTGTACAGCAGTGTATCCGTTTCCAAATACGAGTTTGAATCTTGTAACACCACATCATCGAACAGATAGATATCACGTGTATCAGAATGGTAATAGCCTTTTTGACTATCCATCACAGCGCTGTCGTGAACCGTATGTCCCCAATGGAAATAAGAGGCCGTTGAGGTGTTGCGGTCATAACTCAACAGATCCGTTTTCAGGATTGTTTTACCGTCGATAAGTTTAACCGTATCGCCCCACACATCAGCAATGCGTGTAGTGCCGTCGTATATTGCAGTCTTACCGTAGAGCGTTGTAGTATCGGTAATCACCATCTTTACATTGCGATGAGCCACAAAGATATTGTTCTTTGTATCGAACGATGCAGAGTCGGTATAGAGAGTCATTCCGTCGTGCATCGCCTTTACATTCTGGTAGAGTATCCAGATGTCGGGGTTGTCGGGGTCGCGTGTACCCATACCGGCCACATACTCAATGACCCTTTGGGCACGAACTGCAGGAGCCGATGTGCCAATCACACATATTAACAGCAATATTTTCAGCCAATTTAGACGCATACTATACAATTGATACAAATTGCAAAAATACGAAAAAAAGTCGAATCATCTTAATAATCATAAGCCTTATAGTATAAAAACCTGCCATTTCAAAAATAAGTTGTATCTTTGCAGTCGAAAAAACATAAAAATACACGTTGTTATGAAACGTATAGCATTATTCCTCCTTATCGCAGTTGTCGCCATTTCCTCCGCCGACGCCCAAAAAGTGAAACGCAAGATTCAAAAAGAAAAAGACGGTTATAGCTGGTACCTTTTGAAACAAGGTGACATTCGAGGTGCTGAAAACAATCGCGGCACAATCATTATTCCACTCGAAAAAAAAATCTCGAAAATTGATTATGGAGGTGGGTATTTCAGAGCAAAGAGTGATTTTACAGAAATTTATGACACCGCCGGGAACGTGATTGTTTCTAAAGACAGATGTTATGAATATATCTCCAATAGTATTGCATTTATAAATAATAATGGAGACATTAAAACATTTCATTACTTTGGTATGAATTATTATGGCAAAAAAGGAATGTTAGACCATAATGGTGTTGAAGTAATTCCGCCACAATATGATAATTATTTGGATGTCGCCCATAATGGTGCTATTTACTTTGGCAAATGGAACGGTGATATAAAAGAGATATATTATATCGGTTATAAATTCGATGAACAGGGAAATATTGTCCCCGACCCAGACCATCCTATTGATAATATAGACGGTCCTGATTCTATTGAATATTATTATGAATTTACCACATACAATAGTACCTACACTCCGCCTATTCAAAACAAGCAGCAGAGCACCAGCAATAAGGGTAATAACAACAGCAAAACCCAACCAAAGAGTCCGGCCTCATCTTCAAGCAGTACATCCTCGTCAAGCAAGCCTTCGACAACCAGAACGCCCAAAGAGAGAACACATCCATTTGAGAATTACAATACGCCAGTCAAATGCGGCCAATGTAGAGGCACGGGAATGACCAACTGCTGGAGTTGCGGCGGCAAAGGCACTATCCGCAAGTCAGGCATCGACAAGAACGGCAAGCAGGTGTTCCGCAACGAGCGCTGCAATGGCTGCAATGGCTCAGGAAAGCGCAAATGCACCGTCTGCAACGGCAAAGGAGTCCGTTAGAAACCTTTAAAGTCGAATCGGAACAAGCATTTGGAAATCACTTGTTATAACTATATATTGGAGAAATAACAGTATCTCTTGTCACCTGAAAAGAACACGTATTCGCCGTATTACCATCAGCCCAGTGCAAAAAACTGTATATACCATAAGAATCAGCCTTCAACTTTACAACACTACGAGCAGAATAGACGCCACCTCCATAAACCAAATCATAACCTATACTATCATTCAGAGGCACCATAACAGAATAAAACTTAGGAACATCAGACTGTCCTACTCCATCCGCATACACATAATAATGTGTATGACCGGAAACCATATACGCATCTGAACGTGTTTCAGTACGTATCACTGGATAATCCCCTTTATATATATAATTGTATCGTATAGGCATAGTTATACCTTGTTCTGGACAAGAATAACTGACCACATTATTTGTCGAAAGCCATTCATATTTTTCTCGCCATAATATATACCACTCTGGCATAAAAGAATATGCTGATTTTTTTGTATCGTATTCATAATACTTGATAACTGCTACTTTGAGACTCGAACAATCCCTTATTTCTGTCACATTATCTTTTTCCCAAGTAAATTCATATTTCTTTTTATTGTCCATTATCACTTCCGACAAATGTCCATCTGAGAAATACACATACTTCACAATGCTTTGTGTCGTATCATTGTCACCTGTCCACATTATCGTACGCATTTTAGTCAACAAATCATTGTCATATTCAAAACGTATGATAACACCATCTTTTTTCCTTATTTCGACCAATTTGTTTCCGTCATATTCAAACTCAGCATCTGTCAATTCTCTAGAATATGCGTTCCAATTATGATATTTCAACACCTCGTTGCACATTTTATCGTCTGACCATTCAAACTGATAACTTCTCACTTCTCCAATTGTATATCGTTCGGCATTGTACGCATACATTACCTGATACTCTGTTACAAGATGCCTGTCAATGTCGACCGGGTCCTTTTTACAGGAAACCAACAAAACAGCGACAACAAAAATCAGAACCGTACTGAACCATTTGCGGTTGTCAGGCAATATGCATTGTAACCCATTGACCATATCCGTAATGTTTGCATTTTTTTTGAAACGTGAGTCTTTAATATTTATTGCCTTGCAACATCAAAAAAAGGAAGGTCGTTTGACCTTCCTTTTTTTGTTCTTTATTTGTATCAAACACTATTTACCGGCGCGGGGTCCGAGGCGGTCCATAGCGCAGCGGAAGCCGATCCAGGAGGTAGAGCGATCCTGCTCGTAGAAGCGGCGAGTGCCAGCCTGCATCCAGTAAGCGCGGTCGTTCCAGGAGCCGCCCTTAACCACGCGGACCTTGTTGCTGAGCAGCGAGGTGACGTTGCGCTGGTTGGCGACATTGCGGCGATACATCATATTGGTGACGCTGTCGGGGTTGGAGAGAACATTGTCCTCTTCCATTCCTACGCCGCCGTCCTCATCATCGTCCGAGTTGTTGACCCACTCAGTGATGCTCGAGTTGTTGGTGTAGTCGTAGATATTCGAAGCATAGTCACCGTCGAGGTAGTTGATATTGTCAGCCTGACGATAGTTGCGACGGTTCAGATCGTCGTCAACGTTCTTGTAGATGATGCTACCGGTGGTATCGTTGATAGCAATCTCCTCGTCGATGTAGGTGGGAGTGCGATAGACATTACCACGGAACGGGTTCTGGTCTTCTCCACCGACAGGATTCTGGTCCTTACGATAGACATCCATACACCACTCACTGACGTTACCAGCCATATTATACAGACCGTAGTCGTTGGGGAAGTACCACTTGACCGGGCAGGTGTAGTCCCAACCGTCGTTCAAGTTGCCTGCAACGCCCATAGCGTCACCGCGGCTGCGCTTGAAGTTAGCAAGGAACTGACCATAATATTTCTTGTTAGCCGAACGGACGCTCGAGCCGGCCCAAGGATATGTCTTGTGCTCAACGATACGCTCGTCGTAGGTGTTGCCGATCATACCGAGTGCAGCGAATTCCCATTCAGCCTCGGTGGGCAGACGGTAGTGAGGAACGAGGATACCGTCCTCACGACGCACCTGACGCGGTTCGCCACCGGCGCTGGGGTCGAGGTTGTCAAGTTCGTTCTTCGACTCGCCACGGTACTGGCCAGCCAGATAGACATCCGTCTGGAAAGCCGTCTCACCGCGCAGGTCGGTAAGGTCGAGAACGATGATACCTTTGTCGACAAGGATTTTTTCGTTAACGCGGTCGGTACGCCAGATGCAGTATTTAGAAGCCTGCTCCCAAGTCACACCGACAACAGGATACTGGTCGTAGATGGGGCTCTGGAAATAGTAGTCCACAAAGCCCTCACGCCATGCCAGCTTGTCGCGCCAGCAGTTGGTGTCGGGATAGACGGCGCGGACGCGCTCAGGATACTCCTCACCATAGGCGCGCTGCATCCAATAGACATACTCGCGATAGGCGACATTGGTCACCTCGCACTCGTCCATGTAGAACGACGACACTGTGACGTTGTGAGCCACGTTGTTCCACTGGAAGCGGGAATCGTCGGACACACGGCCCATCACGAAAGCGCCGCCCTCGATGAAGACGAGACCCGGAGCCGTGATTTGGTCGTTGTATTCGGAGATTTCAAATCCGCCCCATTCAGAGTCATTGTAATTCCAGCCTGTAGTAGCAGACTTTTGCTTGCTGCAGCCCGTAACGGCCAGCGCAGCCAGCAACAAAATAGATGCGATTCTGAAGTGTTTCATAATATATTTAATATGTTTATTTCTATTCTTTCTGTTCTTTAACGCAAAAGCGCAAAAAATGTTTCGTTTTCGTCCGACAAGTTTTGTTCATCCATTAGAACGAAGGACAACGGATGGCTTTCACCTTGTGCTTGGGCTCGGGGCACGGCAGCAGGATGCCGAGGCTGACCTCGTGAGCACCGGAGGTGGAGTTGGCCAGCTTGGAGACCGTCACATCGTAGCTGTAGCCAATCTTGAAGTAGTCCTGCTGAACGCCGACCTGGAAGATGAAAGCGTCGGGGTTCTCAATGCCGTTGCGGAACCAGACACCCACCAGGAAGGGCATCCAATCGAGATAAAGGCCATAGTTGAAATAATGCTGTCCAGCCTGATACTGATAGATGAAGTTGGGCGAGATGACCGGCGTGCCCAGACCGATGGACGAGGTGCGGCGAGCCTCCTCGGCGATGTTGATGAGGCATCCCACGTTGCCCGTCAGCTTGATAGGCAGCTTGGTGACACCGTAGAAGCCGTTGCTGGGCTGCGTGAGGTGCGCTGCCGAGAAGCCTGCATACCACGAGGGGCCATAGATCATGGCACCAGCGTCGAAATCGAGATACCACACATTGGTATGCTCTGGCACTTGGGCTGCCGAGGTGCCCGTGAAACCCATCACGCGGTCAATCTGGTCAGGGAAGCGCAGACCGTCCCAATCGAGGCTCATATTGGAGACACCAGCCTTGAGACCAGCGTTGATCCACACTTCGCGGCCCACCTGGAAACGGAAGGCGTACATCACAGAGGCACTGTTGGTCGACAGAGCGCCATGGTCACCCTGACGGTCGGCGAACAACTGGGCGCCTATACCACCATGCAAGGCATCAAAATATTGGTCCCACGATGCTGATATTGTGGAATATGCGCTAACAAGGGCAGGCCATTGAGCGCGGTAGTTCAGCGTTACACGGGGGCATACCTTGGAGCCTGCAAAGGCAGGGTTCATGTACAGCGGATTGGCATAGAACTGCGAGAACACCACATCCGCCTGCGCCTGGACGCCCGTATGAGCCGCAGTAAGCAGCATCACTAACAGGGCAATTTTTGTAAATATTTTCTTCATATATCAGTATAAAATGAGCCTTTAAATAATTGGCAATATTACGAATTTTCTTTCATACAAAAGAATATTTTTTAAAATTATTTTACAATACAATCAAAATCAGCAACTTAATTTTATCCAAACACACTAAAAAACGCATAAAAAAGGGCCTTCAGACAGCAAGAAATTAGAAAAATAGAAGCTTTTTTGCATGCCATTTTCGCGCGCTCGGACGACTGCAATTCGCCCTCAAAAAGAGGGTATCGGGACATCCTGCCCGGCATCGGAAAGACGCCACCATCCAGACGCGGAATGAAGCCGGGAAAAAAATTATAATAATGAAACAATTTTTTCTTGCCAAGAGAGTTATTAAGACATGAAAAACAGGAAAACAACATATCTGATGCTCGCCATCGGGATCCTGCTGAGCGGCGCTGTCGGCAACCATGCTGAGGCTCAGCACAGTGTGCACTCTGTGCTGCACAGCGGCCAATGGTGGAAGCTCGAAATCGGACAGACGGGCGTCTATCGTCTC